>JAFZPB010000106.1 GCA_017552595.1 Muribaculaceae bacterium | reverse complement strand
CGCAACGGCATCTACGACCAAGTGATTACCATTCTAAACGAAGCAGGGAAAACAATAGTCGAAAACCCAGGCGTAATGAGCAACCCCACTCTCGAAAAACTGCGCGAAGGCATCCGCATTGCCCGCGAAAACAACGTGGACTTGATTCTCGCCCTCGGTGGTGGCAGTGTATGCGACTACTCAAAAGCCGTTGCCGCCTCGGTTTTCTTCGACGGCGACCCGTGGGAGAAATTCTATCTCAAGCAACAGCACCCCGATGCCGACCAGCGGATTCTCCCCGTCGGTTGTATTTTGACAATGGCAGGGACCGGCTCGGAAATGAACGCCGGAACGGTCATCACCGATGCCGAACACTCATTCAAAGTGGGTCATGTTTTTGACGACCGATTGATGCCTAAATTCTCCATTCTCAACCCGAAATTCACGATGACAGTGCCTGAAAACCAGATGAAAGCGGGCATCTACGACATTATGAATCACATAATGGAGCAGTATTTCTCCGACTTCGACGACAACACCAGCGACTACCTGTCGGAAGGTCTTATGCGAAGCCTTATCGTGTCGTCGCGCGCGGCTGTGAAAAATCCGCTTGACTACGAAGCGCGAAGCAACATAATGTGGACTGCCACTTGGGCCCTTAACACACTCATTGGCTGCGGAAAACGTCAAGACTGGATGGTTCACATGATTGGCCACTCTGTCGGGGCTTGGACACATGCTCCCCACGGTTATTGTCTTGCCGCGGTTTCACTCCCCTACTACCGACGCGCCATGAAGAACGGTCTGCCGAAATTCGTCAAATTCGCTCGCAACGTGTGGAATATCAATGACAACAGTCTTAATGACGAAGAAGTCGCGGAAGCGGGCATGAAAGCGTTGAAAGATTGGATGATTGAAATCGGTTTGCCGCTGTCAATCTCCGACCTCGGCGCAACTAAAGAGATGATTCCCGACATCACTCGAGGCACTATCGTCTATAAGGCCGGCTATTTAAATCTCACGCCCGACGACATCACAAGCATTCTCTCTGAAAGCCTTGGATAATGCATAATGCATAATTTAGCAAGTCTATAAAAATCAATTATTTGCCGTAAACCATCGTCATGATTGAATCGGCGATGAAGTAGCGGTAGTGTATGTTATCATAGAAATTGGATTGGCTTTCAACGCCTAAATGTTGAAAGTCGTAAACTCTTTTGACTCCGAAAATCCGCCTGAGCAACGCAACGTCGGTGGAATTATTGACGTGCCTATAAAACGATGGCCCAAGAATCACGCGATAGTCAGTAGAGTCGGCATTAAGCCGCCGCCTCATCTCGCGCAAAAGGGCAATCCTTTCATCCGACATTCGAGGCACGACTGAATCAACTGCCGCCTTCTGATAGTGGCGACTATATCTATTGAAATATGCTGTTGAGTCCGTGTCAATTTCATCATCGAAATTACGATAATCGATTTCATTTTTCATAGGGTCGTAGCCACGCATAGGGCTCTCAAACACCTTGTTTTCCTCCGTATCTTCCATTTTTCCAGTGAAAAGATACGGAATATAAACCTTAAGAAAATCGGTATTCAACGCCGACATGAAATGGCGGAAATGATAGGCAAAAACATTTTCGGAATGACGCAATCGAAAGTCCTGACGGTAAGGAATTTCCGCATGTGCTGTATCGGCAAACTGGTCGGCATGAAATTCGAGAATGGCGTATTTTATGCGGTCGCCTTTCTCTTTAATCAGGTCCATTTTGTCGAGCATTCCCTCAAGAGTTTCCCAAGCGGCGTCGAAATGAAAGCAAACGGCATCGTCGGGAAGATGGCGCTTCCATTCGTCTACTGAATAGTAGATTGTGCGCGATGAACCGAACAGAAACGCATTGTAGTCAACGGAATCGCGGTGATTTAAGTATGCTTCCACAGCCAAGCGGCTACGGTTGAACGGCTCCGACTTCTCGGCAACCTTATCCATCGGATTGAAACCCCAAATGACATTGAACGGGTCGATGGCGATGTATGTCATCACAATCGCCAACAACGGCAGGCAAGCGAGCAGCGTGCGCTTCACGAATCGATTCAACTGTTTTCGTTCTTTATCCGCCATCGTCATCAGAATTGGAAGTAAATGAATGTTTCAGGCTTGCTGTTGGCGAACAAAACCACCATTAGCAAGAACGTGTAAAACAGATAGCGCACCCAAGCAGGCATCGGCAAACGCTCAATGGCGAAAGTATTCCTGCGGCCAAGCCATTCAACAACTAAGAACGGCACCACATAAGCCATCGCCGTCAAACCCGACGGGATTGCACATAGCGACGACGAGGCACACAACGAAGCGTAATGACCAAAGAATGAGATTGATGGACTGCGGAAAATTGCAAAACCGATTACAGCGACAATGAAAATGCCAATCATCGACATAATGTTGCGCAAACGCGGTTCGTCGGTGTATGTTACCTTGCCGAAAATCATACGCTCTACAACATAAGCCACACCCCATATCGCACCCCATGCAATAAATGTGAAATTCGCCCCATGCCACAATCCTGAAAGCAGGAAAACAACAAAAATATTAAAATATGTGCGCCCTACACCTCGACGATTACCACCGAGGGGAATATAAACGTAGTCGCGGAACCACGATGTCAGCGAGATGTGCCATCTGCCCCAAAAATCGGTCACAGAACGCGAGAAATATGGATAGCGGAAGTTCTGACGCAGACGAATGCCCAACAATCTTGCCGAACCAATGGCTATGTCGGAATAACCGGAGAAATCACCATAGATTTGGAATGCGAATAAAACAGCGCCCAGAACGAGTGTAGAAGCCCCAAACTCTGCAGCATACATGTCGGGCTGGGAGAAAATCCTGTCAACGTAAACGGCACACACATCGGCAATCGCCACTTTTTTTACCACTCCCCAAAGAATCTGACGCATTCCTAAAACAGCCTCGGCATAATCAAAACGCCGTTCACGCTCAATCTGCGGCAATAGCGATGACGCCCGCTCGATAGGGCCAGCCACAAGTTGCGGGAAAAAGGCGATAAACGTGGCAAACGAAACTATGTCATCGGTAGGCTTGATTTGCCCCCGCGCCACATCTATTGAATATCCCAACGCCTGGACTGTGTAGAACGAAATCCCTACGGGCAAAACCACGTTCAACGTGACGGCATCAACCTCCCACCCCACTGCCGACATCATCTGAGCGAACGATTCTGCGAAGAAGTTGAAATACTTGAAAACGAACAATATGGCAAGATTGACAACAATGTTTATTCCTGTCCATAGTCGCATCTGCCCTCGCGCCGCTAACTTAGCGGTAAAAAACGTTGAAAGCGTCGTGAAAATAATGAGAGCAAGGAATCGCCAATCCCAACAGGCGTAAAAAACGTAACTCGCAATTAACAAGAATACATTTTGAATCCGCAATCTGCGCGCAAACACATACCAGTAGAGCAAGAACACCACTGGCAGAAAAAGCGCGTAGATTATCGAATTGAAAGCCACGTCAGGAAGCCTTGTAACGATTGATTATTTCAGAAATTTCATGGGCTTCCTGAAGCGTTGTGTGCGCAATCGGAAGACTCACAATGCTATCGCACAATTCGGCAGTCACCTTATTGTCAACATCGGATACAGCAATATCAGTAGCCGAATAGCAAGGCTGATTGAAGAACGGCAAAGGATAATTGACATCGGTTTCTACACCGTTTTCAGCCAAATATCTGCGGAATCCGTCACGGTCAACACATCCGACCACAAACTGATGCCATACGCTTCGACCGTCGTTTGCGGGCAGAATAATGCCCTTGTTTTCAATGTGACTGCAATACACGTCGGCGACGGCCTGACGGCGGGCGTTTTCTTCATCGATATGACGGAGTTTTACCCTAAGCATCGCCGCTTGAATTGGGTCAAGTCGGCAATTAAAACCCTGATAAATATTGTGATATCGACGGTCACTTCCGTAGTTGGCAAGAGCGCGCACGATTGCGGCGATTTCTTCGTCATCGGTCGTGACAGCACCTGCGTCGCCTAATGCACCGAGATTCTTTGTAGGGTAGAAACTGATTGCGGCGGCATGGCCGAGCGAACCTGTCTTTCGCCCGTCGGCTGTTGTGGCGCCAATACCCTGAGCATTATCCTCTACGATGATGGCGTTGTCTTTCGTTTGTTGAAGAATACTGTCCCAACATGTGCGGCCATAAAGATGAACGGGCATAACTGCCTTTATGTCAACGTCTTTGCATTCAGAGAGCCGTTTTGAATCAAGATTGTAATTCTCATCATTACGGATTGCCACGATATTGAGTCCGTTATCGGTAACGGCAAGAGCCGAAGCGATGTAAGTATTGGCGGGAAGAGCCACATAGTCACCTTCGTGTAATCTGCCTAAGATTTTATAAGCGCGGAAGATAAGCCGCAGAGCGTCAAGACCGTTGCTGACACCGACGGCATAACGAGTGCCGACATACGCCGCCAACTCATTCTCGAAATCCTCCACTTCCTTTCCGCCGATGTAGCGGCCAGAGTCGATTACGCGACAGGCTGCGGCTTTCATCTCATCGAGATATGGGGCATTTAGCCGAGAAAGGTCGAGAAAAACGTATTTTTTCATCGTTGTAGTTTTTCTTTTGTCAGTATCTTAAAGCAACCGTAGTCACGACAGTAGTCGGTTTCGGCAAACTTTGTGGATGTCAGCACCATACACACCGACCCAGACGAAAAATTGTTGATTTCGCGCCACACTCCCGCAGGGATGTAAAGGGCCTGATAGGGGCGGTTGAGCGTGAAGGTTCGGCGAGAATGTCCGTCGTCAAGCACCACGTCGAAACATCCGCTCGCAGCCACGATAAGTTCTTGGCCTTCGAAGTGGGAATGGCCTCCGCGTTCCGAATCAGCGGGAACGTCGTAAAGGTAAAACACTCGGTTAAGGACAAACGGATAATCAACAGTATTTTCAACCACCGACAGAGAGCCGTTTTCGTGGACATGACGTGGCAATTCAACGATTCGGCAATCAGCGAGAGTTGAACGACTATGCGCATCGTCAACAGATTTTGCTTCAGGTCGGACCGTCGCCGTATCTACATTAGGCAACTCTTTGGCCCCATCAATCGTAGGCGCTTCATCGGCAGGATCATAAATAGTCGATGACAATATCAACGCCACCGAATTTGTGGAGAAATTATTCAACTCGCGCCATGTCAACTCAGGCAGATAAATAGCGTTGTACGAACGGTTTAGACTATATGTCGCTTGCTCTCCGGAGGCGGTTTCAGTAACAACGTCAAAACTCCCCGACAAAGCGATAATCACTTGTCGCTGACGGCGAAAAGCCTTGCCTGTACGGAATTTGCCCCCCGGCACATCGTAAATCCAATATGCCCGCTCGATTTCAAATGGAATCTGGTCGGGCGACTGGATAAACGACAAATTGCCGCGCGGGTCAGCGATTTTCGGCAAATCTATGAGTTTTAGTCGGTCAGAATCCATTTTTTGCGAGACGGATTAGATATTTGCCATAGTCGTTTTGGCGCATCGGACGGGCAAGAGCAAGCAATTGTTCGGCTGTGATATATCCCTTGCGGAAAGCGATTTCCTCAAGTGCCGCCACTTGGAAACCTTGGCGCTTTTCGATTGTCTGAATGAAATTCGACGCGTCCATAAGCGACTGAGTAGTGCCGGTGTCAAGCCAAGCAAAGCCACGACCAAGCCGCGTCACGCGCAATGAGTCCATTTCAAGAAATGCCTGATTTACAGATGTTATCTCCAATTCGCCGCGAGCCGAAGGCTTGACGGTTTTCGCCACTTCCACGACCTTATTGGGATAGAAGTACAATCCCACAACAGCGTAATTCGATTTTGGTTCAGCCGGTTTTTCTTCAATAGAAGTGGCGTGGCCTTCCTCATTGATAGCAACCACACCGAAGCGTTGCGGGTCGTCGACTGGATATGCAAACACTGTCGCCTCCCCAGCATCGGCATCTTCACATGCTTTCTGAAGCATTTGCGTGAATCCCTGCCCATAGAAAATATTGTCGCCCAAAACGAGGCAAACCGAATCGTCGCCAATGAACTCCTCCCCTATCAAAAAGGCCTGTGCAAGCCCCTCTGGTCGAGGCTGTTCTGCATAGTGGAAATTAACGCCCATCGACTTCCCGTCGCCCAATAGACGGCGGAACTGCGGAAGGTCATCGGGAGTGGATATTATCAAGATGTCGCGGATACCTGCCAACATCAAAACCGATATCGGATAGAATATCATCGGTTTGTCGTAGATGGGTATCAACTGCTTCGAAATCCCTCGAGTGATGGGATAAAGTCGAGTGCCGGCACCTCCGGCTAGTACTATTCCTTTCATCTGTCAATTAGCGGTTTGCGTACATTTGTTCGTAATATTTCTGATAGTCGCCACTCGTGACGCTCTCTACCCACGGCTGATTGTCGAGATACCAGCGGATAGTCTTTTCAATGCCTTGACGGAATGTCGTTGCGGGAGTCCAACCTAATTCGGTTGCAATCTTCGTGGGGTCGATTGCATAGCGCATATCATGGCCCGGACGGTCAGTGACGTAGGTAATTAGCGAATAATTGACCGCTTCAAGCGGACAAGCGAGAAGTCGCTGATATTCGGGCTCCTCACGCATAATTCTGGCAATAATGTCAATAACCGTGCGTACTATCGTGATGTTCTGTTCTTCGTTGAAACCGCCCACATTATAAACCTCGCCAACTCGTCCTCGACGCAAAACCGTGTCGATTGCACGGGCATGGTCCTCAACATAGAGCCAATCGCGCACGTTTTCTCCCTTGCCATAGACGGGCAATGGTTTCCCGGCAAGAATATTCCTAATAATCAGCGGGATAAGTTTTTCAGGAAAGTGATAAGGCCCGTAGTTATTGCTACAGCGGGTAATGTTGACGGGGAAGTTGTAGGTGTCATGGTAAGCGAGCGTAATCATGTCAGCGCTGGCCTTTGCCGCCGAATAAGGCGAACGGGGCGAAAGCGGCGTTTTTTCGGTAAAAAATTCACGGCCGAAAGTCTGGATGCTGTCGCGGTCCTTCACGACCTCACGCAATTCAGGTGCCACCTCAAGCGGTTGTGGCGAATCATAATCTTTTGTCAACGAGCCATATACTTCATCTGTCGAAATCTGCAAGAATTTCTTTCCTTCTCGATATGCAGGTTTGCCGTCAGCGGTTTTTTCGCCGATTGCCCACGCACGTCGGCAGCAGTCGAGCAAGTTTTGACAACCGAGGATATTTGTTTCCAAAAACAGGCGCGGATTCGTGATGCTTCGGTCAACGTGGCTCTCGGCGGCAAAGTTCACCACAAAATCGGGGTCGCGCTCCTCGAGAATGCGAGCGACAACTTCCGCGTCGCCGATATCGCCTTTGACAAATAGCACGTTCGGCAGTGCTATTTCCTCGCTGATAGTCATTAGGTTGCCGGCGTATGTCAATGAGTCTAAAATAGTGATTTCCACCTCATTAGGATATTCTTTAAGCAGATATTTCACAAAGTTCGACCCTATGAAACCGGCACCACCTGTGACAAGATATTTCATCATTTTCGTCATAATTTCAAAATTCTTTGCAAGTTACAACTTTTTTGCGTCTTAGACAACAATTCATCACTTTTGTTGAACCTTTTGCGCTTAAGATTTTCTCTTTATGTCAATTCATAAGTCTAACGGCTGATTTGGATAAAAATTTTTTGTCGCTTGAAAGATTATGCTTAACTTTGCGATAGAAAAGTGATAAAAATGATTTTCGTGGCAAATAGCATCTGTTGTTGCAGCGGTCGATAAGATTGGTGCTAAACGGTTTTGCCTTCGAATTACATATTTATTGTTAAACATTAGTGCCAATCGTCCAAACGGAGATTGGCACTTTTTTCTTGACAACTAAACAAACGACATAACATTATGATTTACGACAGTATCACAGAAGTAATCGGCAATACGCCGATGGTAAAGATTTCCGGCCTTGATGGACAGAAAGCGGAAATCTTGGTAAAAATCGAATCGTTCAACCCTGGTGGAAGCGTCAAGGACCGCATCGCGTTGGCGATGATTGAAGACGCCGAGAGGCGCGGCACACTTCGCCCGGGAGCCACAATTATCGAGCCCACATCGGGAAACACCGGCATCGGTCTCGCATGGGTGGGCATCGCCAAGGGGTACAAAGTGATTCTCACTATGCCCGACACGATGAGCGTAGAGCGGCGCGGACTGTTACGTGCCTATGGTGCCGAAATCCGCCTCACACCTGGTGCCGAAGGCATGAAAGGCGCTATCGCCGAAGCCGAAAGGCTAAAAAAGGAAATTGACTGCGCGGTGATTCTCGGCCAGTTCACCAATCCCGCAAATCCTGCCGCCCACGCCGCCACCACAGGCAAAGAAATCCTTCGTGACACCGACGGCAAAGTCGACATTTTTGTGGCAGGAGTGGGTACAGGCGGCACAGTAAGCGGAGTCGCGAAAGCCCTTAAAGCGGAAATAGCCGATGTGGAAATCGTGGCAGTCGAGCCCGCCACATCTGCCGTAATCTCAACGGGAGTTGCCGGCAAACATAAGATTCAAGGCATCGGCGCAGGTTTCGTTCCCGACACTTTCGACTCCGCACTTATCGACCGTATCGTCACAGCCACCGACGAAGAGGCGTTCGAAGGCGCTCGCCTTCTTGCCCGCCGCTACGGCATTCTCGCGGGAATTTCTTCGGGTGCGGCTTTCTCAGTGGCCGTCGCCCTATCGCGCCTCGACGAAAACGTCGGCCGTCGCATCGTGGCTCT
>JAFZPB010000105.1 GCA_017552595.1 Muribaculaceae bacterium | reverse complement strand
TAACCTCAGAATTTTATTCCTTATTGGGTTTTTCGGTGGTGTAATCGGAACGATCGCCGTTGACATAGTAGGTTTGCTCGCCCATGACGATACCGACATTTGCGCCGCCATCATTAATCTTGAGCTTGCCGCCGTCATTGAAGTTAATCGTGATAGAGTCGTTATTGAACTCGGTACCTGCGATATTTTCAATCGTGACTGCCGACAGATACACTACGTCGCCGTCTTTGACGCCTTCGATTGTATCCATTCCGTTGCCGTTGGTGTAGAAGAACATATTCTGTCCTTCGCCGCCGACAAGCAGGTCATCGCCGCCGTTACCGCCCCACAGACTGTTACTGCCTGCGCCGCCGTAAATCGTGTTGTTGGTATCGTTACCCGCCAACTCTGCTTTGCCGTCAAAGTCGCTCGCATCAATCGTCTTGATGTCGCCTTTGAATACATTGCCGTTACGTTCGGGCGTACCCAGCCAAATAACCGCATTTGTTACATTCTCGTTATCAACCGTGATTGTCGCATTCTTGCCCGTTGCTACAAAGAAGTTGGCGTCGCCGTCATATGTCAACGATGTCTTGTTGACTTGTGCAACATAATTGCTGACCAACATATTCTTGCCGACTGCGCCTTCGACTATTGCCGTCTCTGTCTTCGTGCCGGTGCTGTTCGAAACTTCGATTACAACATCTTCGTCGCCCTTGAGGTAGACATTCGAGACGTAATTCTTATCCTTCAGACCGATTTCGAGCACGTCTGCCAACGAATTATCTTCTACATCACTTGCGAACGTGAAGCCTTGAATCGTGTTACGTGCGCCGTTTTCTGCGCCAAGTACGAAGAATGCCGTACGTGCATCGCGGTCTTCTTCGTTGTAGCCGATTAAGACGTTCTTACCGCCGCCGCCGTAGAGTGTTGCGTCACCGTTGCCCGCTATCAACGTTTCGTTTGCGTCGGAGCCTTTCAGCGTCGTATCGCCTTCGCCCGCTTGAACCTTATTGATTCCGCTGAACTTCGTTTCTTCGCCGTCGATTTCACTGCCCCAACCGTCTGAGGACAAGTCGATGTTTACTGTACCGTCGGTATTACTGAAGTCAACTGCTGACTTCTTACCTTGATAGTAATTCGCGCCGTTGGCGGTTATTGTAGTTTCAGCGTCTGCCGCGATTGCCGCTTTAACCAGTTTGCCGTTACTGCTGAATTGTTGCGTGACATAGCCGCCTTCTTCTGCCGTAACTGTTGCCTCAGCGCGGAACTTGTCGCCTTTGATCTTGAGCGCATTGTTTTCCGTGTCGTAAGTAACTTTTGCTTTGTCCAAATCGACTTGCAAAACGTCGCCGTATTCTTCACTGAACGAATTATCCAAACCTTCAATCGTTGTACGACCGTTTGTAAGAATAATCGTTGCCGCGTCGCGTTTTTCGTTGTCGTTGAGGATGATTCTGTTGCTGCCGCCGTCAGCATTGAGTACGTCGCCGGAGCCGCCCAGCAATGTATCGTCGCCCTTGCCGCCGTAAAGCGTCGAGCCTTCTGTCTTCTTATCCGTCCAGTTGCCGACCAAGACATAATCATCGGACGATGTGCTTACGTTGACTGCCCCGCCGTCTTTATCCGTAAAGCCGACCGCTTGTTTTTCGCC
>JAFZPB010000104.1 GCA_017552595.1 Muribaculaceae bacterium | reverse complement strand
GTTTCTCGTAAAAGATATGAAAACAAAAAACACCCCGAAAATCATCATAGCCGTAGATGGCTATTCATCGTCGGGCAAGAGCAGTATGGCTAAGGCTCTCGCTCGTACCATAGGCTATCGTTATATCGACTCAGGCGCTATGTACCGCGCTGTCACTCTTTACGGACTACGTCACGGCATGGTTGCTGACGGAAAGGTCGATGAGGAAGCCCTTGTAGCGGCATTGCCCGAAATAAAAATCGATTTCCGTGTCGCCGATGGTAAGCAACGCACTCTGCTCAACGGAGAAGACGTCGAAGACGAAATCCGAGAAATGACCGTTTCGAACAACGTCAGCCCCGTCAGCACTATCCCCGCAGTGCGCCACGCCCTCGTGGAGATGCAGCAGGCTTTCGGCGAAGAAAAGGGAATCGTCATGGACGGACGCGACATCGGCACGACTGTTTTCCCCAATGCCGAAATGAAAGTGTTCGTCAACGCTTCGGCGGAAACTCGCGCTCAACGCCGTTTCCTCGAATTGCAGGGGAAAGGCGTAGAAACCACCTATGAGGAAGTGCTGAAAAATGTAATTGAGCGCGACCATATCGATTCTACCCGCAAGGAAAGTCCGCTTCGTCAGGCTGAGGACGCCATCTGTCTCGACAACTCCGACATGACTATCGCCGAGCAGGACGAGTGGCTTTTGAATCTCTATCACACCATCGTCGCCAAACAATGATTAAAGTCGAAATCGACTCACACTCGGGCTTCTGCAATGGAGTGGTGACGGCTATCAAAAAGGCCGAAACCCAATTGCAGGAGTCTTCGTTATATTGTCTTGGCGACATCGTCCATAACAATAGTGAGGTGGACCGTCTGCGTCAGAAAGGTTTGGAGACAATCACCCATGAACAGTTTGCGTCGCTGCACGGGGCGAAAGTGTTGCTTCGTGCTCATGGCGAACCGCCGTCGACCTACGAGATAGCCGAGCGTAATGGCATAGATATTATTGACGCCACCTGTCCTGTGGTGCTGGCGCTTCAGCGGCGAATCCGCGCCACTTATGACCGCCACGACTCTCAAATTCTGATTTACGGGAAAAACGGCCACGCCGAAGTGAATGGCCTTGTCGGTCAGACCAACGGCGAAGCGCGAGTGATTGAAACCATTACCGACCTCGACGACGTGGATTTCTCTAAAAACATATCGCTCTATTCCCAGACGACTATGCATATCGACGGCTACAAACGCCTTATCGATGAAATCGGACGCAGGATTTCGCCGGAAGTGAAGTTTGAATCGTTCGACACGATTTGCCGTCAGGTGGCAAATCGCGTCACCGATATCCGAAGATTTGCAGCGTCGCATGAGTTGATATTGTTCGTGTCGGGGCGGAAATCGTCTAACGGGAAAGTGCTTTATAACCAGTGCCGCGAAGTGAATCCCTCGACTCGACTTATTTCCGATGAACGTGAAATCCGTGCCGAGTGGCTCGAAGGTGTGCAGACGGTTGGTGTGTGCGGTGCTACATCCACGCCACGTTGGCTGATGGAAAAAATAGCATATCAAGTGGAAAAATTAAGCATAGAAAAATGAGATTATTACCAATATTTATAATAGGAATAACATTGACCGCCTTCGGATGTGGCGGAGGAACGGATGAAACTGCCAAAACTGACTCTTCGGTCACGACAACTCAGAAAGAGGATATTCTCGACGTGGCGCGGCGTCAGGCTTCGCGTTTCGTGGAAATCGCCGATGAGGATTTGCAGGCCACCGACGTTCTCCTCGATGTCCGCTCAAAAGAAACCCAACTACGTCAGTCGGGGCGAGGTGAAATCGCCGATGACTATGTCAATGCCTTTACAGCCGAAGTTCGCCGCTTGAATCCGACACTTGCCGATACCACTTTCGTCGAGAAAAAGTAGTCGCTGAAAAGTAGTGGCTAATGCCTTGAGAAACGCATTGAGAGTGCGGAATAGTTAATAAAATTAAAACTATTCTAAACAATTAAAAAATCGTGCAATATGTCGGCAATTCATTATATATTTGCAACGTCAAATTGAAATCGAAACAATGTCGACACAATCAATCATCCGAACTCTCTTTGTTGCCGTCACAATGATGTCGGCTTTCTTCGTTGACGCTCAAAAGCGTACGGTAGTCTATCAAGAGACTCCGCAGCAGGCGCCCGTATTCCGCGAGGTTTATGACTATGATTTTGTGGATGTCCAACCTTCATTTCCGGGCGGCGACTCGGAGATGGTGAAATACATCAACAAAAACCGTGTATATCCTACGGAGGCATACGAAAAAGGCATCAAAGGACGAGTTATTTATAGTTTCATCGTCAACACCGACGGTTCGATAAGTGAAATTTCTCTCCTTCGTGGAGTTGAGGATTCGCTTAACAAGGAGGCTTTCCGCTTGATAGCGGAAATGCCGCGATGGAGAGCAGGAAAGATGGGAAATGTGGCCGTGCCTGTCTATTGTGTACTGACCATTCCTTTCCGTTGATTCGCGATGAACAGAATCTCGAAGTATTTTCCATCGCTGACCGACAAACAACGATCTCAATTCGAGACGATTATCCGACTATATCCCGAGTGGAATAGTCGGATTAATGTTATCTCCCGCAAAGATATTGACAATCTTGTTGTAAATCACATTCTCCATTCGCTTGCAATCGCAAAGTTTATCACGTTCACTCAAGGGTCGGAAATGATGGACCTCGGCACGGGTGGCGGATTCCCGGGAATTCCGTTGGCGATTCTTTTCCCCGAATGCAAATTCCATCTAATCGACCGAGTGGGCAAGAAAATCCGCGTGGCACAGGAAATCGCAGGCGAGGCAGGGTTGACGAATGTCACGTTTCAGCATGGTGACGTCGGAGAATGTCACCGCCAGTTCGATTTCGTGTTGAGCCGAGGGGTGATGCCGTTGCCCGATATGGTAAAATTAGTGAGGCGAAACATCTCTCGTCAATGTCGCAACGCATATCCCAACGGACTTATTTGCCTTAAGGGTGGCGATTTGACGGCTGAACTGAACGCCGTGAAATATCCGACGATTGTCGATGAAATATCCACGTGGATGGATGAGGAATTTTTCAAAACCAAACGAATAGTTTACGTAGATGTTGTCGGTTAAGAAATTTGAAGTCAACATGTTCGCCGAGAACACATTTATTGTGTTTGATGTTTTATCGCGTGAGGCGGCAGTGATTGATGCCGGTATGCTTTACGATGACGAATGGCAGGATTTTTCCGATTATGTGGAGAAAGGACACTTGAAAATCAAGTATCTGCTCAACACACATCTTCATATCGACCATCTGTTCGGAGTGGCTGAGGCCGTCAGACGTTACGGAGTTGGCCTTTCCGCGTCTTCAGCCGATTCGATTTTGTCGGATAGGGTGGAACAGCAGGCTGCGATGTTCGGCATTCGCCGCAAGATGGAACAAATCAAAATAGAACATCCGTTGGCCGACGGCGACGAAATCCGTCTTGGCAATTCGACTTTGAAAGTGATAGCCACACCGGGACATTCCTTGGGTGGAATATGTTTTTATAGTGCCGATGACGGATTGCTTTTTTCGGGCGACTCGCTCTTTCAGACAGGAATCGGGCGTACCGACCTCCCCGGCGGCGACTACGCCACTTTGATACATTCCATTACCGACAGATTACTTACACTACCCGACGACACGAAAGTGTTGCCCGGCCACGGCCCGTCAACGACAATTGCCCAAGAACGTCAATACAATCCGTTCTTGTGAAAATCCACTTTCTTTATTATCTATATGCGCTCGCTACTTAATTGGAGTGAGGCGTATGGCGGCACCGCCACTGCGTGCGAGGTGCAGGGTAAGAGAGTCGGCCGATGTCAATTCGCACTGGCGGATTGCAAGTGACATAGGGTTGTCGATATAGTCGGCATCGGAGCCGTCTTCATAAATCATTGCCGCATAGCGAACGCCGGGCTGAAGGAATGACAAATCAATTTTAAGGGTGCGTGCAGTTTTATCGGTTAGGCTGCCGATAAACCATCTGCCGCTGTCGTCGCGGGCCTCACGGGCTATGGTGACGTAACGGCCGACTTCGCCGTTAGGCACTACGGTGCGCCGCCAAGTGGTTGGACATGATTCGATAAACGAAAGTGCGGGATGACCTTCGTAGTTTTCAATGGCGTCGGCAGCCATTTGTAGGGGACTGTAAAGCACCACGAATTCAGCCAACTGTTTGGCTATCGTGCTTTGCGGTCGGGTGCCTTTCACCACCTCCTCTCCAAAGTTGAAAATCGCAGGAGTGAAATCCATCGGTCCAGCCAAACCTCGGGTGAAGGGCAGGGTGGCGGTGTGGCTCGGAGGATTGCCGCCGTCGGTGCTCCATGCGTTGTATTCCTGACCTCGTACGCCCTCTTGTGTCATCAGGTTAGGCAGGGTGCGTTGGATGCCCGTGGGCATCATCGGCTCGTGGTTATCAATCATAATGTGGTGGCGTGCGGCACATTCCAGCACTCGGCGATAGTGGCGTGCGCCGTATTGCGAGTGTTGGAGTTCTTCGCCGTCGAGCATGGCGCCGACATAACCTGTTTTCACTACCTTTATTCCCAATCGCTCATAGAGGGCGAAAGCCTCTTCCATTTGGGCTTCAAGAAGTCGGCTTTTGCCCCACGTTTCGGTGTGGCCGACGATAAACACGCCTTTTTCACGGGCATATTTTGCCAGACCTTCGAGGTCGAAGTCGGGATATGCCTTTGTGAAACTGATTTCTTCGCCTTCGCCCCAACCGAAGTTCCATCCTTCAGCAAGGACGCCGCTAAAGCCGTGTTTTGCCGCGAAGTCGATATATCGCTTCATGTTGGCGGTGTTGGCTCCGTGGGTGGGGCCTTGCTCCCATGTGTGATGTTTTTTGTGGATGCTCCACCAAATGCCGATATAGCGGCCAGGGGTTATCCAAGATGTGTCGTCGATGGCGCATGGCTCGTTGAGGTTGAGCATCAGCCGAGAAGTGATTAAGTCGCCGGCTTGACGGCCTACAATGACTGTCCGCCACGGCGATATCAAACTTTTTCCGGCCTTTACTTTAGTGTTGTCTTGCCATGGAGTCAATGCCGACAGGAGAGTGACCGAACCGTTGTCACCGACGCGTGGTGTCAGATTAAGGTCGGCATAATCGACGAGGGCGGCCTGATGGATGGCGATGTGCATATCGGGAGCGGCTTCGATGGTGAGTGGGGTGTTGACGGTGTCCTTTTGGCTGAGTAGGTCACGGGTGAAGATGTTTTCGTAATAGAGCGTATGGTTTGTGGGAATCGACCATGCTGGCACATCTTTCGGTAGACTGAATTCCGTTAATTCGTCGGTGATGACTATGTCGGGCAGTGCTTTTTGCTCTGGAATCTCATATCTGAATCCTAAACCGTCATTAAAGAGTCGGAACACTATGGTCATATTTGCCTTAGGTTTTCCCCCGCGAAGGTTGACAGCCAGTTCGTTGTAGTGGTTGCGGATACTTTCGTCCTCGCCCCAGACGGTAGTCCAAGTATCGTCGTGGGAATCGCGATTAGAAGCAGTGATTTTCATTTTGTCGGCGAGGTTGCCGTCGGCGAGTAGAAATCCTAAATGGCTCGGCGAAATAACCACATCGTTGTCGCGGCAGAGAGTATAGAACGGTTTGCCTCGGTCAATACCAACTGTCAGTTGAAGATGCCCGTCGGGCGACGTTAGCCTTAATGGCGTGGCATTGGTGGAAATGGTTGTTAATAAAGATGTTGTCGCAATAAATGAGCAAAGGATAGATGCACTTATTCTGTTCATGGCAAAGTGGGGGAAATATGTTAAGGGATAGAGTAAATTCGGCCTATATGACGCGGAACAGGTAGGCGGCGGTGACTTGGATTGTCATCGAGCGAGAGGCGGAGAAAGTGTCGGCTTTCCCGTCATGGAAAATGTTGCCTAATCCAAAGTAGAAGCGGCCTTCAAGAAGAATCGACTGCTTCGGAGTGAGGCGATATTCGCCGCCAATTCCGCCGCAGATGCCGTAGTCGAAACGGTTCTGGACATCCATCCACATTTGGTCGGTTTGACGAGGCGACACCACTTCGGGCAAATCCTGCCACGGGGTGAGATTGGTGGAAATCTTGTCGGATAGCATATAACCAATCTGTGGGCCGAGGTTAAAAAAGCCCTTGATACGTCGCGAACCGAAGAAAATGTGGGTGAGAATGGGCATTTCTATGTAGTTGAGAGTGCGGCCGTATTGATATGGCGCACCTTCGAAATTCTCGTTCCAACCTTTTTGTGTGAATAGGAGTTCGGCGATAATGCCGAAGTATTTTTCTTCGGTGTAGCGTGCCGTAACGCCCATGGTTATGCCCGGGCGGAACGACTGTTTTACGGAAGGAGAAAACGACATCTCGGAGAGTGCCACTCCCGCCTTCGCGCCAATCGTCAGATTGGGCGCATAGAAACGCTGCGCCGACATTGTGACGGCCGCAAAAGCAATAATGAATGTTATAGCGAGGCGTTTCATTGACCGTTAAAGAGTTGAGCGCAGCATCGCTCCCGACGGGCGGAATTCTATGAAGTAGATGGCCTTGTTTACCCAACCTTTTCCTTCGCCAAGGTTCTTGAAGTTGAAACTGCTTTGTACGCCGTCACCTACCGACGCTTTTTCAAGGTTGAGCGAACCGCGTTGGCGGTTCATCGTCGAAATGATGTAATATCCAAGGTCGAAGCCGAGGATGCCCTGAACGGGAAGGGCATTTTCCATTTGCGAGCCGTACCAGCGTTGGAAGGCGGCTGAGATTTCTTTCGATTCAATTGATTTCTCGTCGTTGTAGAGGCGCGAGTAGATGGTGGCGTTTATGTTTTGGAGTTGCTCAAGGCGTGTGCCGCGGAACGTAATCCATTCGGGATAGCCGAAGAGCGCCACGTTTGACGACGATGCCGAAGCGCGGCGAATGTCGCGGAGAGCGGTGGCGATGTGGTCGAATTCCGCTCCTGTTGCAGATAACGGCACAAACACATATTTTGTCTTTGAATTGAATGTCGTGAAGTCGTCTTTTTTGAAATTTGACGCATATGTCACGTCTTCATATTTGATTTTCTTTGCTGCGAGGGCCTTTTTGAGAGCGGTGACAAATTCCGATTTCTCACGTTTGCCGGCCTTAGGGGAGAGGAACACTGGGGTGTAGCCATCGTATTTTTCGCAGAAATTCTCGATGACACGGCTATTCATCAGATTTGTCGGGATGTTTGCCTGAACCACCGACGGGTGGGTTTCCTGCAACCCTGAGCGGATGTTGAACAGATTGAACAATAAGATGTTGTTTTTGTCGGCGAAAGCCGCTATTTTGGCGAGCATTTCGTCGCTTTCCGGACCTATAATCACGTCCATTTCAGCCAATTCGGGCGAGGCGAGAGCCTTGTTGAACCCGGCCATGTCGGCGATGTCGTAGGCTTTGATGTGGAAATGGGTTTCCACGTTGCGGAGCGAGTCGGCGGCGAGAAGGAAGCCTTTGTAGAATTCCGTCACGCGCTGAGCCTGTTTTGAAGTGGAAGTGCTTTCGAGGGCGAACGGAAGCATAATTGCTATGTTGATGTCGCTCGATGCGTCGATTTGCACGGCTGTGTCGGGGACGACAGTGATGTCGGGCGTGTCAGGAACGACAGGTTTGTCCGCTTCTACAGGTTTATTTGTTTCGGCAGGCTTTTCCGTTTCAACGGGTTTGGCGTCAGTCTTTTCAGGAGTTGTCGTAACTGGAGCGACGGGCGTCGTGTCGGCAATGACTGCTCCGTTGGGAATGCAGATGACAGTGCCGGCGCGGTAACTGCTCGCGGAAAGAGTTGGGTTAGCGTCAAGGAGAGCATCTACACTCGTGCCGTAGGCTTTGGCAATGCCGTATAGCGATTCGCCCTGTTTGATAGTGTGGTGGTTGGCTTGGCTTGCAGGGGCGACTTCGGCAGGAGTTTCTTCTTTGGCCGGGGCCTCAGTCTTTTCGGGTTTTTCAGCGGGTTTTGATGCGACGGGAGTAGATGTGGCGGCTTTGTCACCGAATTTGGGAATACGTATGGTCATGCCGCTTTTCAGCCCGTCGGCGATTTTGGGATTCGCCTCGATGAGTTGCTCGATGGTGATTCCATGTTGCTTGCTGATGCCGTAGATAGTTTCGCCTTTCGACACTTTATATGATTCGTAGTCAGTGGCTACAGCACCTGCCTTCGCTGCGGGTTTGCTGAACGATGCCTGAGGGAAATAAATCGTGGTCATAGCCTTCAGCCCGTCGTTGACGGCAGGGTTGTAGGAGATGATGTCGTCAATTGAGATTCCGAACGATTTTGCAAGTGAATAGAGCGTATCTCCCTGTTTGACAGTATAGTAATAATAATTCTTTCCGTTGATAGTTTTGACGGGCAAATCAGTCACGTGGGCGAACATTGCCGCCGAAAGCAGCAGCGATAAGGCTAATGTGAAAAGACGTCGCATAAAATATAAGTTATTGCGGGTAATACTCGTAGTTTATTTCAATCTACAAAAGTAAGAAAATCTTCACAATTATTAGTCATATTGTCGCAAAAAGTTGATTATTATTTCAAAAAATAGTAACTTTGCCATTGTCATTTTATTCACTTTCAAGTGTGACAATGAAACGAAAATCGTTCTACGAGATTTCTCCGTTAACATATCGGATATCAATGGAGAAAGAGATTATGAAGCGTCGAATAAAGGATTTTGTCCATCATACCCGCTTTGCGAAGCAACGTGACGAGTCTTCGCTGCCGATTCTTATTTACCGCCACAACTCTCTTATCCGTCGCCGTTTAGGCAACGTCGATATGCAATTGCAGGAAAACAAGGCGACAAACCTCGCATTGGCGGTCACTCACATCGACGGCCTGATAATTCGCCCGGGTGAAACTTTTTCACTTTGGAAACTCGTGGGGCGGACAACTAAGCGAAAAGGCTACAAAGACGGTCTTACAATTTCGAGGGGAAAAACGTCGAAGGGCATTGGCGGCGGTTTGTGCCAACTTTCCAATCTGATTCACTGGATGATACTGCATAGCGACCTGACAATAACTGAGCATCATCATCACGACGGATTCGACCTGTTTCCCGACTTCGGACGACAGATTCCTTTCGGTACGGGCACCAGCATTTCCTACAACTATCTTGACTATAGAGTGACGAACAATACCAATAACACATATCAACTGCGTATTTTTGTCGATGGCGAATACCTATGCGGTGAACTTCGCGCCAATGAGCATCAACTGCATACATTCCATATCCATGCCGAGGACGAGTTCTTCTCGCGAGAAGATGGCGTAGTGTATCGCAATGGCAAGGTTTATCGCGACACAATCAACTGCGCCACAGGCGACTGTATCGATAGCAGTCTTATCCGCACAAATCACGCCAAAGTCATGTACGATTGCCCTTCGACGATGGTAATCATTGAAAAATAAATTTCCACGAAGCATATCTGGAAAGAATACGACTTTTTATTTCATGCCATTAAAACTCCCAATTTCATCAAACTATATAACGGGTTTTGTGATTTTGGCTCTGAAAATTGGAAATCATAGGAATAATTTTTAACTTTGTGGGTTGTATGCCTTCTAAGGCTACGTTATTTGTTCAACAGAATATGCAATAACGATTTCAGAATATGAGATTGATTTTGACTCGACTAATAATCACGGTGGTAGCAGTGCTTTCATCCCTGTCGGCCATGGGGTACACTCTCCGCGTGACAGTGTTCGATGATGCCGAAGACGAACCTATAGTGGGCGCTTCGGCACGTCTTACTCGAGGCGAAGCCAAATTGGCAAGCGTTTCCGATGCCGACGGTGTAGCCGTTTTCACAAAAGTAAGCGGCACGTATGAATTGGTGGTCGAGTTTGTGGGCATGTCGGGATATAAGCAAAAAGTTTCTATAAGCAAGGACACGGAAATTGTGGTTAAATTGGCCGACGGCAAGGCTTTGGACGAAATTGTGGTTACCGCTACAGAATCGAAAGGTGCCACGAGTTCGTCTAAAATTGGCACCGAAGCCATGCGACATCTTCAGCCGTCGAGCATCTCCGACGTTCTTGAACTGCTGCCTGGAGGTGTATCGACCGACCCTAAGATGGGCGAGGCGAATATTGTCCACCTCCGGCAAGCCCAACCCGTATCATCTTCCGAAAATCCCGACTATTCAACCGACGCACTCGGCACATCTTTCGTTATCGACGGAGTTCCCGTCAACACTAACGCCGACATGCAGCGTGTCTCATCAAGCCAATCTGGCGACAATGCCGACCGCTCGACGGTGGGCAAAGGTGTGGATATGCGTTCGATTTCAACCGACGACATTGAATCTATAGAGGTTATCCGCGGTATTCCGTCGGTGGAATACGGTGAAATCACGTCGGGTGTTGTGAACATCAAGCGAAAAGAGGGCGTACGCAATCTTGAGGCACGTTTTAAGGCCGATATGCAGAGCCGATTGTTCTATGTGGGCAAGGGTTTCAAAATGCCCACCGACGGATGGACAGTGAACGTGTCGGCCGACTATCTCGATTCGAAGGTTGACCCGCGAAATACGCGTGAAAACTACAAGCGTCTGACAGGCTCGTTACGAAGCCTGTTGAAACGCCCTGTCGGCGCTTTCGAACTGTCGTGGAATTCATCGCTAAACTATTCCGGCACATTTGAGCGTGACCGTAACGACCCCGATTTGACAATCAACAACACCGTAGATTACTACGAGTCGAACAATAACACATTCTCATTCAACAACACACTCGTCTTCACCCCCGACAAGTCGCGCCGACTGCCGACGTTTACCTTCACTCAAGGTTTTTCTTATGCGGTGAGCGACCTTCATCGAGAAAAGACCGTTGCGTCGTCGCGTATCTATCCTTTGCCGGTGTCGATGGAGCCAGGTCCGCATTATGTGGGTTATCTGCCGATGCTCTACTTGGCGAATCTTGACGTGGAAGGTCGGCCAATGACGGCTTTCGCTCGTTTTGCGGCTCAATATAGGGCGAATACGGGAATCCTTGGTCATCGGTTGAAAGGCGGGGTGGAATGGAATTTCTCAAAGAATTACGGCAACGGACAGGTCTATGACATTGCCCGCCCGATTTCTGCGGAAATGACTTCGCGTCCGCGACCGTTCAAGGATATCCCCGCCGAAAATCAGTTGTCGGCTTATGTCGAGGAGATGATGACGATGAAATTGGGCGAACATCAGTTGGAATTGATGGCAGGTCTGCGCGAAACACAGTTGATGAATTTGTCGTCGGACTATTACCTGTCGTGGCGTCCGTATATCGACCCGCGCGTCAATTTCAGTTGGCGTCTTCAATCGTTGATGGTGGCGTCGCAACCTATGCGCTTTGAATTTGCCGGCGGTATCGGTCAGCATACGAAGATGCCTGTTGCGGCGTACTTGTTCCCCGACCCGATATATCGCGACTTCTCACAACTCAACTATTACCACAACGAAGAGCGTTATCGGACAATGAATGTGATGACCTATGTCGTCGACCCGACAAACTATGACCTTCGCGCAGCCCGAAATCTCAAGTGGGAAGCCAGAATCGGTGCGGATTATCGTGGCAACAGCCTTTCGGTGACTTATTTCCGCGAGAACATGACCGACGGTTTCCGTCAGAGCGGATTCGTCGAACGATATGTTTACAACGCCTACGATGCTTCTGGTTTCGACCCGTACGCCGTCGATAGGGCCCCGACAATTGAGGAACTTCCTTATGTCGAAGAAGTGCGCCAACGTGCCGAAACGCAGACCACCAACGGCAGCCGCACTCTTAAGCAGGGCGTCGAATACACTCTTAAAACCCGCCGTTTTCCTAAACTGAACACGGTGATTACAATTAACGGCGCGTGGCTGCGTACAGTCCTTGACAACAGTCAGGCCCTTTGGTATAAACCGACGGTAGTAGTCGATGGTAAAGAATTGCAATATGTGGGCCTTTATGACGACACCGACGGCAGCACTTACGAAAGTTTCAACACCAATATAATGTTCGACACTTATGTGCCCGAACTTAAGTTGAACTTCTCGATTGCGATGCAAAACGTATGGTACACGTCATCGCAACGTCATTTCCTGACGGGTGTCCCCAGTTATTATCTCGACCCCGACGGCGTTATTCACAAGTTTACCGAAGAATCGGCTTCCGACCCGCAGTTGAGCAACCTTATTCGTCATTACGCTTCGGCTGCTTTCGACGAAAATCGGGTTCCGTTCGCTTCGAATATCAATTTCAAAGCCACAAAGAAATTATTCAACGATCGTATCGACGTGGCTCTCTATGTTAATCGTATTCTTTCAATTACTCCCGAATATCAGCGTTATGGGCAGACTATCCGTCGGCATTTGTCGCCGTACTTCGGAATGGAAATTAACTTCAAAATCTGACAGAGATGAAAACTAAAACAATCATAGCATTGACGATTTCGTTGTTGGCAAGTCAAGCATTCGTTTCGTGTGTCGAAAACGACGAAACAGCGATTGTCAACTGCAAAGTGACTATTAAGAATACTTTTCCCGAAGTCATTCCCGCCGATGCGAAAATCATCGACGGAAAGGCAACATTCTACGAAACGAACTCCGGCACGACCTATGCTCGCGACCTAAACTCCGAAGAAGATTTGATGCTTCCTGTCGGACTTTATAATGTTGAAGCGAGGGCAACTGCCGAATATGTCAATCCCGACGAACTGACGGTCGAAAAGAACATCCGCGCTTCCGCTTCGGCGGTGGTCATTCAAGCCGACACGGAAATTTCTCTCGAATGGTTTATCACGATGGAAAGTTCTTCGTTTATCTTCTCGGAAATGTACCACACGGGGTCGCTTAATGCGGCTGGAACGGGCGGCCTTTACGACCATTTCTTCCGCATTTACAACAACACCGACGAAGTGCTTTATGCCGACGGATTGGGCATCGCCGAATCGTCGTTCACCAACACGAAAACCACCACTTATGAAATCTTGACCGAGGCCAACGACCGCAACGTGAACTTTACGGCGCAGGCCATTTGGGTGATTCCGGGCAATGGCACCGACGTTCCTGTCCAACCCGGCGAGTCGCTGCTTATCGTTGACCAGGCGATTGATTGGAGCGCACAGGTTGAAGGAGCGCTTGATTTGAGTCACGCCGATTTCGAGTGGTGGGACGACAATCCCCGCGACACCGACAACCCCGAAGTGCCGAATCTTGAAAAATGGTACAGTTATTCGCTGACGATTTGGCTGACGAACAACCAATGCACCAAGTCATACGCTCTCGTCCGCTTCCCCGAAGGGATGACTTCGACGGATTATTTGGCCAATTACCGCGGTTCGTTTGACTATATTTCAGCAATCGGCACATATATGACCAACGATAAATCGTATCTCATTCCCAACGAATGGATAATTGACGGTGTAAACTTGTCGAACAAAGAACAATGGCTTTACGGAGCGTTGTCTCCCCAAATCGACATTTCCTACGCTTCAATTTCCGACATTGAGCGCGACCCGAACCGCTTTGGGTGGAAACATGTACGACGAGTGGCGTCTACTGCTCCCGACGGCCGAAAGACTCTGCTCGACACTAACGATTCCGCCACCGACTTTATTCTCAAACGCGCAAAAGAATAATCAGCCATGAATAGAATAATTACAGCAATGGCGGCGATGATGCTGTTCGCCGCGGGTGCGATGGCCGACGAGTCGTGGCGATATTCCGTAGTGGGGGAGAACTCATCTAATCCTGCCGAGAAAAGCCGCATTGATTTCGAAAATTCGACATCGGTCACTGCTGGTTTTAACCACGAATTGGAAAAAGAAGCCGTGGTAGTCGAAGAAGGCCGCGGACACAATTTGGCTGATATAACGGTCGTGACTCGTCAACATTTGAAGAAGGGCAGAGTGTGGGGCGGAGCGTCGTTCACGACAGGCTCGCTCCGCGACATCCGCTTCAATTCCGCATCGGATTACTCTAATGTGTCACCTTATGTCGTTGCCGATTCCGTCGGCGGTAGCCGCTCGGTCCAGCAATACTCGTTCCTCGGTGGCTATTCGGCAGAGGCTGGAGAACGATTGACTTGGGGCGCTGAAATGGCGTATCGTGCAGGCATTGAATACCGCAATCGCGACCCGCGAGTGAAAAACATCGTTTCCGACTTCCGCTTGTCGGCAGGGTTTACTGCCTCATTGTCCGACAAGTCATATTTGGGGGCTTCGGCAGGTCTGCATCTTTACAATCAGGATAGCGATGTCGAATTCTACAATCCGATGAATTCCATCCACGAATTTGTCGCAACAGGACTCGGCACAACTTTCGCTCGATTCTACGGTTCGACGTCATCGTCGGCATATAAAGGTTTAGGACTTGTCTCGAACTTGCAGTTCGTCGCGGGCAACGGCATGCGTTTGGCCGCGGGTTTCGACTACGATGATATGGATTTCATCCTGCGCGACTATAATGACTTGACATTGGCGAATATCGACAACTATAGAGTTCGTGGCGAAATCGCTTATTCAATTGGGAATGTTGGTGGTATAACCGAATTTTATGACAATGCCAAAATAAAGCCGCACCTTAATGTGGATTGGAATCGTCGCATAGGTAGGGAAAACATCTTCGGAACAGCCACAGGCAACAGTTATCCGGTAATCGGCGACCGTCAATACTATTGGCGTGACCTTTTTGATGTCGATTTGACCGTTGAAATGAAAATTCCCATAGATTCGCGTCGAATAGTGTTGGTTGCGCCGGAAGTCATCTACGCTTTCAGCGATGAACATTATCGCCAACCAGTGCGTCACTTCAAGGCCGATTGGCTCACTTTTGGCACGAAGTTGGGGTTTGAACAGATTACGTTATCGCTATTAAAATACGGCATAAATGCCGGTGTTTTCTACAATGCCGCCAATGACAAAGAATCGGTATTTGAAGGCTACGATGTGGAGAAAATGTACCATCAAGCGGTTCTTCACAATTTCGAAATGCTTTCATCCGACCGCTTTGGCTTGTCGGCCGACATGTTTATAGATGTGCCGATTTCGACTATCACAAAGACTTTTGACGACCAACCTGGTCGTGTTTTTCGTAGGGTAAAGAATAGTCTGATTTTTTCCGCTTCGTTTGAGCACTATGCATACAGCCATCATGGCGATATAAATCAAGTGTCGGTTAGGGCCGGACTCAAATTTTAGAATATTCAAACAATAGATATATGTCAACAACAAACGAACAACCAGAAATTTCGGTAAAGAATCTCACCCAACGCTACGGCAAAGGGCGGGTAATCTACGAGAACCTGTCGTTCGACGTGCCGAAGGGGCGCATCCTCGGCTTGCTTGGTAAAAACGGAACTGGCAAAACCACCACGATTAACATCTTGATGGGGTATCTCCGTCCGCAAAGCGGCACCTGCCGAATTTTCGGCGAGGACATCACCGCCATGCAGCCTGCAACTCGCGCCCGCATAGCGCTTCTTCTTGAAGGGCACGTTCAATATGCGTTTATGACTATTGAACAAATCGAACGGTTCTACGCGCGTTTCTACCCGAAATGGAACAAAGACGCATACTATCAACTGATGAAAAAACTTCAGGTGTCGGAGCGACAACGAATTTCCACAATGTCGTGCGGGCAGCGTTCGCAAGTGGCCCTCGGCCTGATATTGGCGCAGAACGCCGATTTGCTCGTGCTCGACGATTTCTCGTTGGGCCTTGACCCGGGATATCGCCGACTTTTCGTGGATTATCTGCGAGAGTTTGCCCGCGCCGAAGAAAAAACCGTTTTCATGACCTCCCATATTATTCAGGATATGGAACGTCTTATCGACGACTGCATCATTCTCGACTACGGCAAAATCCTTACTCAAATGCCTGTCGAGGAATTGATGCGTACATTCACGAAGTATGTCTATACGTCGCCCGAAGATACACCGCTTCCTTCCGATGAGGCGATTGTCAATCCGTCGCGTGTACGCAAGTCGTGCGAGGCCTATTCTTTCCTCGATGCCGACAAAGTCCGCGACATCCTCTCGGCTCAAAAAATCCCGTTCGAAGATTTCCACACTGAAAAGATGAGTCTCGAAGACGTGTTTATCGGAATGACAGGTAAATATTAATAACAAAAAAAGAGATTAATATGACTCGCGCAATATTTATAAAGGAATGGTTCAAAACCAGACGATGCTTTTTCATTTGCTTGGTTTTGGCGCTCTGCTTCGCCGCTTATTTGATTCTGTCGATGAATAGGGTGTCGGTAAACAAAGGAGTCGACCATATTTGGCTGATTATGTTGATGAAGGACAATCTGTTTGTTGAGGCAATGAAATATTTGCCAGTCGTAATTGCCGTGGCTTTGGCAATAGCGCAGATGGCTCCTGAAATGACTCAAAAACGCCTTAAACTGACGCTGCATCTGCCGTATCCGCAAACTCGGTTGGTGGTGATGATGCTGCTGACCGGTGTTGTCGAACTGCTTGTCATTTACTTGATACAGTTGGCGGCAATCGCGATTTACGATGCCACTTTCCTGCCTCACGAACTTACGTCGCGTGTGGTGCTTTCAACTCTGCCGTGGTATGTCGCGGGATTGACCGCATATTTCGTCACTTCGGCGATTTGCCTCGAAGGCTCGACGCGCCGCAAGGTGGTGCTCGGATTGCTGGGCGTGTGTGCCCTGTATCCATTCTTCGTGCAGCCTGCGCCTGAGGCTTATAACTGCTTCTTGCCGTGGCTTGTAATTTTCGCCTTCGCTATGGCTTTGCTCGCTTTTTGTTCGATTTATCGCTTTAAGGAGGGCGTTCAAGATTGATTATGAAGAAATTATCAACAATATTCTTATATGCGCTGGCGGTTGTGTCGTTGGCGTGGGCTTTGCCGTGGCTTTTCAACTTGCTCTTGCCCGACGGTGCAAAAGTGCCTTATATCAATTATTCTCCGTTGTCGCATGAGTTTATCGCCACCGACAAGGGTGAGTCGTGGGTGGTGAATCCCGACGGAAGCCGCGGGCGCGATATCCCTACTGCTGAACGCGACTCGTTGCTTCCACAACAATATTTCGTGCAATTGTCGAACACTGGCCGTCTTGCCGATACGATTCTCGGCCGCGAGGTGTCGCCGAAAATTCTGAAGCATTCCAATTTCGTGTTCCGTTCGTCGCCGCGCGATGTCAACAAACGCTATGCCGACGTGTATATGATTATGGAATCTATGCCCGAGCGCGTATATTTC
>JAFZPB010000008.1 GCA_017552595.1 Muribaculaceae bacterium | reverse complement strand
GTGATGGGCGCTAAAGGCTACAAGTACGACGAAATCCTCCTCCACTACTTTGTCGGCGCCGACATCACCAAACTCTATTAACCGTCAACAATTTAACAACTTACGATATGGAAAAAACTAAAAAACGTTCGCCGTGGGCATGGATTCCCACGCTCTATTTCGCTCAAGGTATTCCTTACTTTGCAGTGAACACTATTTCGGTGTTGATGTTCAAGCGTTTAGGTATGTCGAACGCCGACATCGCACTCTACACCGGTTGGCTCTATCTCCCATGGGTTATCAAGCCCTTCTGGAGCCCGTTCGTTGATATTATTAAGACAAAACGTTGGTGGACAGTGCTTATGCAGATTATTGTCGCTGTGGCTTTGGCTGGTGTTGCTCTGACTCTTCCGTCGCCCGAAGTGACAAAAGATGTCCTCGCCGGTGTGGAAGTGACCGACGCGACAGCCGCTCCCGTCAGTTCGTTCATCTTCGCTTTGGCAATTTTCTGGGTGATGGCTTTCGCCTCGGCAACCCACGACATCGCGTCAGACGGCTACTATATGCTCGCACTTAACACCAACGAGCAGAGTTTGTTCGTCGGAATCAGAAGTACATTCTATCGTCTTGCATCAATCTTCGGCCAGGGCGTTATCGTCATCCTTGCCGGTATGATGGAAACGGGAATGCAGGACATTCCCGCCGCATGGCGAATCACGTTCATTGTCATGTCGGTGTTCTTTGGCGTTGTGGCTCTTTATCACACGTTTATTCTTCCGCGTCCCGCTTCCGACCGCTCGGTCATCAAAGAGGGCGAAAAGGCAACGGCAAAGACCATCGTCAACGAATTCGCCAGAACATTCGGCACATTCTTCCGCAAACCGTTCGTTTGGTTGGCAATACTCTTCATGCTTCTCTATCGCTTGCCTGAAGCACAGTTGATTAAGATTATCCAACCGTTCTTGGTCGACCCGATGAAAGCCGGCGGTCTTGGACTTGACACGGCTTCGGTAGGTATCGCTTACGGCACAATCGGTATTATCGGCCTGACGGTCGGCGGTATCGTCGGCGGTATATGCGCATCGAACGGCGGCTTGAAGAAGTGGATTTGGCCGATGGCTCTCTGCTTCACTTTGAACAGCCTCGTTTATGTGTTCCTGTCGAACCTTATGCCCGACTATACCACCGTTGCAGGCAAATTCACCATCTACGGCTGCGTATTCCTCGAGCAATTCAGTTACGGCTTCGGCTTCACCGCATTCATGCTCTTCATGATGTACTTCGCCGACGGCGAACACAAGACATCACACTATGCCATCTGTACAGCCTTTATGGCTCTCGGCATGATGATTCCGGGTATGTTCGCCGGCCAACTCGAAGAATTCTTCGGTTATAAGAACTTCTTCTGGTGGGTACTCGCCTGCAACGCTGCAACCCTTCTCGTGACCTTCTTCGTCTATCCGAAGATTGACCCCAAATACGGCCGCAAGGAGAAAAAACCTAAAAAAGCCGAATAAAATCAGATAGTTAATTCGCAATGAAACGAACCATATTAGCAGTTGCGCTTGCCACCGTCGTCATGACGGTGGCTTCGGCGCAAGTTAAGCCGGGCATCGAAGTGCTCCGCGACAACGGCTTTGCCGAACTTAAAGGAAAGCGCGTAGGGCTTATCACGAATCCGACAGGTATTGACAACAAATTCAAATCAACAGTCGATATTCTTCACGAAGCCCCGGGTGTGAAACTTACGGCGCTCTACGCTCCCGAACATGGAGTGCGTGGCGACATCCATGCCGGCGACAAGGTGGACAATATGATTGACCCCACCACGGGTGTGCCCGTCTATTCGATTTTCGGCAAAACCCGCAAGCCGACACCCGAAATGCTTCGCGACATCGACGTGCTTGTCTATGATATTCAGGACAACGGATGCCGTTCGTACACGTTTATCTCGTCGATGGGCAACGCTATGGAAGCCTGCGCCGAAAACGGCAAGGAGTTTATGGTGCTCGACCGCCCGAACCCTGTCGGCGGTAACAAAATCGAAGGCAACCTAACCGAGGACGACTGCATCTCGTTCGTAAGCCAGTTCAAGATTCCCTATCTCTACGGTTTGACGCCGGGCGAACTCGCGAAGTATCTCAACGAGGAAGGCATGCTCGCCAACAAGGCGAAAGTCAAATTGACGGTGATTCCGATGGAAGGTTGGACGCGTGATATGTCGTTTGCCGACACGGGTATGCCGTGGGTGCTTCCGTCGCCCCACATTCCCAATCCCGACGCTTGCATCTACTATCCAGCATCGGGAATCCTCGGCGAACTCTATTTCATCTCAATCGGAGTGGGTTACACCTTGCCGTTCAAACTTTTCTGCGCCACATGGATTGACGCCGAAAAGTTTGCCAAGCGCATGAACGACCTTCACCTCGCCGGCGTTTATTTCCGCCCGATTCACATCAAACCGTTCTACTCCGTGGCTAAAGGCGAGAACGCGCAGGGCGTTGAAATCTATGTCACCGACCGCGAGGCTGCCCAACTGACGATGATACAATTCTATGCCATTCAGGAACTTTACAAACTCTATCCCGACAAGAAAATCTTCGAAATCGAGGAGAACAAGTCGCGGTTGAGAATGTTCGACCAAGTGTGCGGTTCGAAGCAAATCCGCGAGCGTTTCGGCAAACGCTACCGTGTGGAGGACATTATCGACTATTGGAACAAGGATGTCGATTCGTTCCGCGCCGCCTCGAAGAAATACTGGCTCTATCCAGCCACGCCTGCCGCTAAACAGTGCAAATCCGAAACTGACTGCTGCAAATCAAAAACGGCAAAATAAATCATCAAATCAAATCATCAATGGATTAAAGAAAAGATTTGAAACTTAATGATGGAACATATGGCATTATAAAGCCGGATACTCATTCTGGTCATCGAGCATCACAAAAACGGTTGGATTTATTGAGAAAGAATGGTAAAGATGGTTTGATAAATATATTATTATCCGAATGATCCTAAATATTTGCCTAATTCGCCCTCTTATATTGGACCAAAGAAAAGATAACAGTATTATTTAACTATATAAATATGAAAAAGTTGAATCAGACTAACCTTATTAATACGGTTAAAAGTTTTATGTTTGATAAAGGCTTTATTCTATTAACATCTTTCGTGACTGGTAGGTTTTTTTCAAAAAAAATATCACCAGATTTGTATCTTAGTTTTTACATGACAGTAAGCAGATACGACTCTGATTTTCATGGAGATTATTATTTGTCAACACGAGGCGGCTCTGTAGCAATATTTGGCTTTGATACGCCGGCTTTATGCGACGGGAATTTTTATAGAAATTTGAGTAAAGAAGAAAAAAAATTAATAAATTTGAACGGTCCTTTTGAGGAGAGGGGAATATTTGAATATGTGCCAGCGCAAATAGATAAGTTTTTGCGGGGAATAGAATTAATTTATAATCACATGACAAGCGAAGAGTATATGTGTGAAGCGCGCAAACAAATGCAAAATAGCTGGTATGTGAGTGAATCTACCCAACGCTTGAAGACTATTATTGATATTTGGAAAGATGGACTGTATGTAAAATATCCTTATGATATTATAATAAAACAAAAGCATAAAGTGCCATCGGAGTGGTTTAAATCAGCAGGGTATTATTTTATGATTCATCCTCAAGATAGAGACGCTGATGAAATCAATAATCATATGCTGATTTCCTTGGGTGAAGAAGCGTACTTAATGCATTTGCTTGATCGGACATTTGACCCTCAATTTATAAATATTAAGAAGAACTGTAAAACAAAGGAATAACAATAAAAAGCAATTGAGCAAAATAAAATCATCAAATCAAATCATCAATGGATAAAAGATATAGCGAATTTTTGAAGGCCGCATCGGCGTTTATCCCGAAGGAGAGAATCTACACTGACGAGTTGCGTCGGCTCGCATGGGGCACTGATGCGAGTTTCTACCGCCTTATTCCTCAGATAGTTGTTCGCTCCGACAATGAAGAGGAAGTGGCTCGACTGCTGACATTGGCTTCGCAGATGAAACTGCCCGTCACTTTCCGCGCCGCCGGCACGAGCCTTTCGGGTCAGTCGTTGTCCGACTCGATTCTAATCGTGGCGGGCAAGCATTGGGAAAAATATACCATAGCCGACGACGCTTCGACCATCACCATGCAGCCCGGCATCATCGGCGGGCGTGTAAACGAGTATTTGAAGCCTTACGGGCGGATGTTCGCTCCCGACCCCGCGTCGAAAAATTCGGCAATGGTGGGCGGCATCGTCATCAACAACGCTTCGGGTATGAACTGCGGCACTCACGCCAACTCCGACAAAGTGTTGCGTTCGATGCGTATCGTCCTCGTTGACGGAACTGTTCTTGACACAGGCGATGAAGCGTCGCGCGAGGCTTTCCGAAAGAGCCACCCCGATTTCATTGCCGAAATCGAACGAATCCGCGACGACATTCGTGCCGACGAACGGCTCGACGAAAGAATCCGCTATAAATATCAAATCAAGAACGTCACGGGTCTGAATCTTCTGCCCTTCGTGCGTTTTGACGACCCATTCGAAATCATAGCCCACTTGATGGTGGGGTCGGAGGGAACACTGGCATTCATGAGCGAAGTGACAGCCAACACGTCGCACCTCTATCCCTGCTCGGCCTCGGCGATGCTCTATTTCTCCGACATCCGCGAAGCGTGCCGCGCCGTTGTGGCGATGAAAAAACTTAACGACGGCAAGGAAGGACCTGTGTTCTCCGCCGAGATGCTCGACCGCAAATCGCTCGCATCGGTCAACGACACGACTGGCGAAAACCTCACCGCCGTACTTACGGAAACGAAGGGCGACACCCCCGAAGAACTTCGCGCGAATATCAACAAAATCCTTGCCGTACTTGCTCCGTTCAGCCTTTTCAAGCCTGCATATTTTACTGACAATCCTGCCGAATATTCCGAATACTGGAAAATCCGCTCTGGCATTTTCCCGTCGGTGGGCGGAACTCGCCCGCTCGGCACCACATCACTTATCGAGGATATCGCTTTCCATATCGAAGAACTCCCCGACGCCACGAGCGAACTCCAACAACTTCTCCAAAATTCAGGTTACGACGACTATTGCATCTACGGCCATGCCCTTGAAGGCAACTACCACTTCGTCATCGCGCAATCGTTCGACACCGAGAAGGAAATCGAACGCTATCGCGGACTGATGGAAGAAGTGGAGCACCTCGTCGTCGACCGTTACGACGGTTCGCTCAAAGCCGAGCACGGCACGGGACGCAATATGGCCCCGTTCGTCCGCAAGGAGTGGGGCGACGCCGCCTACGAAATGATGCTTCGCATCAAACGCCTTTTCGACCCCGAGGGATTGCTTAATCCCGGCGTGATTTTCAACGACGACGCGGAGTGCTTCATCAAAAATCTGAAGCCGATGCCGTTGGCTAACGACCACGTCAACAAATGTATAGAATGTGGTTTCTGCGAAGTGAACTGCGTCAGTTGCGGATTCGCTTTGTCGGCTCGCCAACGCATTGTAGTTCAGCGTGAAATCTCACGCTTGCGCACTACGGGCGAAAACCCCGAACGCTTGAAAACACTTGCCAAACAATTCAAGGAACTCGGCAACAATCTTTGCGCAGGTGACGGCCTTTGCTCGACATCTTGCCCGATGAAAATCAACACCGGAGAGATGATTCACGACCTACGTCAAGAGGCTTTGCCCGTCGGCAGTTTCGGTCATGGGGTAGGGCGCATAGCCGCTAACCACCTCCGTGCCGTCAAGGATTGCTTCGTCCGGCATTGTCCACTGCCGCAGCAGCCCGCGCCGTCATCGGCGACAAGGCGACGGCTGCCCTCGGTCGAGGATTCCACGCCCTCGGCATGCCGCTTTGGACTCCGTCGCTGCCGAAGGCCAATTATATGATGACCGCCCGACTTGCCACTGCCCCCGCAGAGCGGAAGGTGGTATATTTCCCGAGTTGCATCAACCAGACGATGGGCGCAACCGCCGAAAAGGGCAAGAAAGTGGAAAAACTTGTCAACGTAATGACGCGCCTTTGCGAAAAGGCCGACTACGAGGTGATTTTCCCCGAAGGAATGAAGCACCTCTGCTGCGGACTAACATGGGAAAGCAAGGGCATGCCCGACATCGCCGACCGCAAATGCGCCGAACTCGAAGCCGCACTCCTCAAGGCCTCCGAAAACGGCAAATATCCGATTCTTTGCGACCAAAGCCCCTGCCTCCACCGCATGCGCGACCACATCAAGAATCTCCATCTCTATGAGCCTGTCGAGTTTATCCACGATTATCTGTCACCATATCTCGACTTCGAGCCTACCGACGAGCCTGTGGCCATCCATGTCACCTGTTCGTCGCGTCTGATGGGCCTGACCGACAAATTCGTCGCCGTGGCGCAAATGTGCTCCCGCAATGTCACCCTCCCCACCGAAGTGGGGTGCTGCGCATTCGCCGGCGACAAGGGTTTCTTCCGCCCGAAACTCAACACCTACGCTCTCCGCAAACTACGTCCGCAAATCGAAAAGGCCGGCATCCGCTACGGCTACTCCAATAGCCGCACTTGCGAAATCGGTCTGACCACAAACAGCGGCATTCCCTATAAGTCAATCGCTTATTTAGTAGATAATTGCACAAAACCCAAAACCGAAACTAAACAATGACCGAAACGACAGCAACGGCTCCGAAGCCGAAAAAACAACGCTTGCTCGCCCTTGATATCCTTCGGGGTATCACAATTGCGGGCATGATTCTCGTGAACAATCCCGGCTCGTGGGGCCACATCTATGCCCCGCTCGAACATGCCGAGTGGAACGGCTTGACACCCACCGACTTGGTGTTCCCGTTCTTTATGTTCATCATGGGCATCTCGACGTTCATTTCGTTGAGGAAATTCGAGTTCAAATTCTCGTGGCCGTTGTTCTGGAAAATCGTACGCCGCACTGTCGTGATTTTCCTCATCGGCTTGGCGATAGCATGGTTCTCCAAACTCTGCTATGGCCTTGCGAGCGGCAAGTCGTTCGGCGAGGCAGCAAACTCGTTCTCGAAGTTGAGAATCCTCGGTGTGATGCCGCGATTGGCGCTTTGCTATTGTGCCGCATCGATTGTGGCGATACTGCTTCGTGCGAAACATATCCTGTGGATTGTCAGCGGATTGCTGGTGGTCTATGCCGTGATTTTGTTTGTCGGCTCTGGCTGGGAAGTCTCGGCCAACAACATTATTTCTCGCGTTGACTGCGCTGTCTTGACCCCCGACCACATGTATCACGATGACTTGTTCGGCGATGTGCCGTTCGACCCCGAAGGCATCATCTCGACAATCGGTGCGATTGCCCATGTGTTGCTCGGTTTCTGGGTAGGCAAAGTGTTTATGGGAGAGAAAGATAACCACCTGAAGATAAACAAACTCTTCATCGTCGGCGCAATCCTTATCTTCCTCGGATTCTTGCTCGATTACGGAATGCCCATCAACAAGAAAATCTGGTCGCCTACATACGTCCTTGCCACTTGCGGACTTGCCTCGACGTTGCTCGGGCTGTTGATATGGATTATCGACATCAAGGGCTACAAGAAATGGTGCCGCTTCTTCGAGGCGTTCGGCATCAACCCGCTGTTTATGTATGTGTTGGGCGGAGTGCTGGGCATCATCTTCGGCTCGTTCAAGTTCATCGCCTCCGCATCGGCAGAGACCGGCGTTACATCTATCAAAGGCTTCGTTTATAGCGACTGCCTCTGCAACTGGTTTGGCGACCCGACATTCGCCTCCTGCATCTACGCCATCTTGTTTATCGTCTTCAACTGGTCGATAGGCTACATCCTCTACAAGAAAAAAATATACATAAAAATATAAAAACACTAAACAAACTAATAAGATGAAAACGACTGATGAATTTGACTACAAGTCTTTTCATGAAAGATTAAAAGTCTATCATGCAAAAGGACAATTTCAAGCCGCATACAAGTGGCTGAAATCACTTGCCGAATTGCGGCCGAACGATGATGTTATTCTTTTCCCGCTTTCGCGGATTTGTATCATTCTCAGAAAATACGAAGAAGCGTGCGAGTGGGCTGAGACGGCGTGGAATCACTGCGAAAAGACCGCGTGGAATTTGAGATACTATATGGAGGCACTCGTCCGGGTCGACGACAAGTCGCAGCAGGCGATTGATTGCTTCGACGAGTTTGTGGCGCGAAACGACGACGAAAACGCGCCGGGGTTAAACGACGCGCGGCTTGAAAAAGCCTACGCTTATTTGAATTTGGGAAAATACGATCTTGCCATTGCGTCGGCAAAGGAGCATATCAGAGGCCGGCGGAAAGGCGTATTCTCGTTCTATTTGCCTTGTTTGGCAAAAGATGCCATACGCGATGGTGAAATAGCGATAAGGGAAGAAGAAATGTACGGCAAGCCGCAGTATTCCGATGACAATGCCGGCTGGATGACCAAGCCGGTGGGTCGGCGTATTGAGCGAAAAGTGAAAAAAATGTGGGACTCCGACGATTTCGCGGCACTCCGCAAATATCTCCGCCCGATTGTGAAAAAATATCCGAAAGAATATTTTTTCGAAATCAAACTATCCGACACTTGCATCGAACTTGAATTGTACGACGAAGCTCTCGAACATGCACAGTCGGCCTACAATAACGAGCCGTCCGACCCGCTCGCTCTGTCGCAACTCATCAAAGCCTTGTATTATCACCGCGATTATGAGCGGGTAGTCGAAAAAACGAGGGAGTTGCAAAAGAGGGGTGAGTTTGACATTGCTTATTGCTCGCACGGAGAAGGCATACAATGGGCGAGGGGCTTGCTGGCCGACGCATCGTTCTGTTGTGCGGCGAGCCTCTTGAGACTTGGGAGATTGCAGGAATCGCAGAAAGAAATCCTGATTCACGAGAATTATAGGAAGCGGAAAGCGCCAACCACAATTACACGTGAGGCATATTTGATGGTCAAAAACGACCCGGAAAAATTCGTCAATCACGTATAATTCGCTAAATTTGCCTTCGTCAATAACGTGAAATATCGTAGCAAAAAGAATAACTACAACAAATTAAATAACAGATTATGATTTTAATTGCAGATTGTGGCAGCACCAAAGTTGACTGGTGTGTGCTTAGTGAAGGAAAAGTCGTGAAACAAGTGTTCACGACAGGTATGAACGCATTGCTGATGACGGAGGACGAAATGGCCGCCCGTATCGGCGACGAACTGATGCCGGGCATCGAGGGTTATCCCATTGACACGGTCTATTATTACGGTGCAGGATGCATCTCGGAAGAAGTGTGCGGCGGTGTCCGTCGTGCTATCGCCCGCCATATTCCCGACGCGAAGAAAATCAACGTGGATAGCGACTTGTTGGCCGCAGCCCGCGCTCTTTGCGGCACTGAGGCTGGTATTGCCTGCATCATGGGCACAGGCTCAAACTCATGCTACTACGACGGTAAGGCTATCGTCGATAACGTCTCGCCCCTCGGCTACATCCTCGGCGACGAAGGCTCGGGCGCCGTGTTGGGCAAAATCCTCGTCGGCGACGTGCTGAAAGAGCAACTTCCGAAGGCGCTTTGCGAAAAATTCCTCGACGAGTACAAACTCACACGCCTCGACATCATCCGTCGCGTGTATAAAGAGCCGGGTGGCAACCGCTTCCTCGCTTCGCTCTCGCCGTTCCTTATCAACAACATCGAAGAGCCCGCCATCAAGCAGTTGGTGCTCAACGCATTTACAGCATTCTTCGTTCGCAATATCCAGCACTACGAAGGCTACAAGAAACTGAGCGTCAACTTCGTCGGGTCGGTGGCTTACTACTACGCCGACATTCTCCGCGAAGCCGCCGAACCGCTTGGCATCACCGTGGGCACTATCATTAAAAGCCCGATGGAAGGCCTCGTCGAATATCACGCTGTGAATGGTTAAGTTAATGCAGAATTCATAATGCACAATGCATAATAAATCCTAAATACTAAATATTTTTATGGCATTTGTAAAAATTTCAGAACAACCGTCGCTATATAACGACCTTGAGAAAAAAACGGCAGGCGAAATTCTCCACGATATCAACACCGAGGACAAAAAGGTGGCTCTCGCCGTAGAGAAAGCAATCCCGCAAATCGAAAAACTCGTCAATGAAATCGTTCCCCGTATGAAACGCGGCGGACGCATCTTCTACATGGGCGCAGGCACATCGGGCCGCCTTGGTGTGCTCGACGCTTCCGAAATTCCCCCGACATTCGGTATGGACCCGTCGTGGGTTATCGGCCTTATCGCAGGTGGCGACATCGCATTGCGCAACCCTGTTGAAAACGCCGAGGACGACACCGAACAGGGCTGGAAGGACCTCCTCGAGTTCGGCATCAACGAAAAGGACACCGTCGTGGGCATCGCCGCTTCTGGAACGACTCCTTACGTTATCGGCGCTCTCAAAGCCTGTCGCGAACATGGCATTCTGACTGCCGCAATCACCTCAAACCCCGACGCTCCCATTTCCGAAGCCGCCGACATTCCAATCGAAATGATTGTCGGTCCGGAATACGTCACCGGCTCGTCGCGAATGAAATCCGGCACGGGACAGAAGATGATTTGCAACATGATTACCACCTCCGTGATGATTCTCATCGGCCGCGTCAAAGGCAACAAGATGGTGAACATGCAACTCTCCAACGCCAAACTCGTCGACCGCGGCACCCGTATGGTGCGCGACGAACTTGGCCTTCCCTACGATGAGGCTAAACGCCTACTGCTTATGCACGGCTCCGTAAAGAAAGCCGTCGATGCTTACAACGAATCCCACTAATTTCATTTATCCATGAAACTGAAAAATTATTTTATTTCGCTGATGGCTGTGGCTGTAGTGGCTTTATGCTCGGCACAGTGCGCTTCGGCAAAGAAGAAACAGTATGTGCCCGAACGTGGCGACTATACGTTCCGCACGGATTTGGTCACTAAAATGGTTGATGGCTTCGACGACCCGCAAGCCGCCGACATCATCACTTACGTCACCAACAAGCAGACCACCGACACTCTCCACAGCGAGCCTATTCCTCTCAATCCCGATGAGTGGCGTGGGTTCGGTGAAATCCACGAGGACGACATCAACTTCGACGGATTTCCCGACCTGCAGATTTGCCTCGGTCCGTTCAACTATGCGGGCAATTTCACCTACGATGCCTACATTTGGGACAACGAAGCCCATAAATTCGTCAACGTGCCCGAATTCTCCGAGATTTTCGACCCCGACCTGCGTGAAGCCGATAGGCAAATCGTGGGCTCGTTCCGCCTTGACAACAATATCGATTGGCAGGTGTGGGAATGGCGCGACGGAAAATTGGTCAAAGTGGATGAAGGCAGCGTTGATGTCCGTGATATAACAGGAGAATGATTATGAAAAGAATCCTATTAGCATGCTTGCTGACGGCGGCAATAGCGTCAATCGCGAAAGCCGACGAGCCGTATAAGTACAACGAACTCTACTATCAGCGTGCCACGCTCTTCGCAGTGCTGCCCGTAACATCTGACGACATTATTTTTCTCGGAAATTCAACCGTCCACGGATGCGAATGGAACGAACTTTTCGATATGCCCAACATCAAAAACCGCGGTATCAACGGCGATGTCATTCAGGGCATTATCGACCGCCTCGCGCCTGTGGTCAGCGGTCACCCTAAGAAAATTTTCCTTATCACGGGAGCCAACGACGTGTCGCACCACCTGACGGTGGATTCGCTTGCTACAGCCTACGGCAAACTGATTCACAAAATCCGTGTGGAGTCGCCGCAGACTCGCCTTTACGTCATGTCAACATTGCCCATCAACAATTCGTTCCAACGGTATAAAAACCTGATTGGCAAAGAAGACGTGATTCGCGGCATGAACGCCCGCCTGGCGGTAATCTGCAAGAAAGAGGGCGCTACATGGATTGACTTGACGCCTTACTTCATCGACGAGAAAGGCGATTTGCGAAAGGAACTGACAAACGACGGACTCCACATGTTCGGCGAAGGATATCTCATCTTCCGCAACGTTGTCCGCCCTTACGTTCTGGAATAGTCCCTCCATCTCCATCGACACAACAAGCCCGAAGGAATCCCCTCCGGGCTTGTTGTATTTGCCCTCTAAAATAATATCTTGTCAGTGTATTACGAGACGCAGTCTCGTACCCCTTTAAACTCTAAACTCTCCTCTTTCAACTTTTTATCACTATCACTCTTCGGGAATGATTTCCTTTTTTGTGAGGTTGAGCGAGACGTACATGATGAGCGCCAAGATGATAAACAGTCCGATGCTGCCGACGAGAAGCGCGTAGGTTTCGAGGTTGAGCAGAACGTAGATGTAGGCATAGAGGATAGCAAGCAATCCGCCAATCATCAAGGCTTGACGCTTGACTTTCAGCACTCCCACGAGGTAAAGCGTGACCAGTCCTACGGTCATCGCTGCCGCAATAAGGTAGGCGAGGCCAAAGGCCATGTGTTCGCTAATCGACAATAGGAGAGAGTAGAAAAGAACGAGAGCCAGACCGATGAGGAGATATTGCAGTGCGCTGATTGGCCGACGCGTTTTCAGTTCGACGAACAGTGCCGCCACGAATGTAAGGATAATTACGAGTAGGGCATATTTGATGGCACGGTCGGTCTTCTGGAAGTTATCCACCGCCACACGCATACCGACACGGATTTGCGATTCGGTGATTTCGGCGGATTTGTCGGTATTGAACGATTGCGGATAGGGGCGGTTGATGCTGATTACCTTCCACGAGGCGGTAAAACCATCTTTATCAACTTTGCGTTCGGCGGGGAGGAAACTGCCGTTGAAACTCGGGTTGGGGCAGTCGCCCTTCACCTTGATGACGGTTGTCTCGCCGACAGGCGCGAAACACAAAGCCTCCGAGCCTTTCAGCGAAATGTGCATCTTGAAAGGCACGTCGGTTGAATCCACGTATTGCGAAAGGTCGATTTTGCCCAATGCCACCGACTCTTTGTCGCCGTAGGAAATTAGCGAGTTGCCTTCCATATCGACAATTGCCGATGTGCTTTGGATATTGGCGTCGATGCCGCCGTCGTTGAGGTCGTAGGTTTTGCCCCCGAAGTCGACCGATATTTTATCGGAGATACCGCGAAGGTCGGTCAGACCCACTTTGATTTTGGCACTCTCGGGCATCACCACGAGCGAATCGACTTTCTCGGGCATCATATTGACGAAGGTAAACGAGCCGTCGATGTCGATTTCGCTATTGTAAACCACTGCTTCATAGATGCTTCGGTGGAGCGTTTGGCTTTTGATGTCGGCGTTGATATTCAAATTCTTCGGTAGGACATACTGAACATAATTATTATTGCCTACGGAGTAGGGGATTGAGATAACCGGACCGGTGACATATTGCGGCAGACTCCATTTCGATGCTATTTCGCGTTGGGCTTCCGATGCGTTGGCTTTTCGTTCGCTACTGAGCACGTCAATAAATACTGTGGGAATTAAAAGCGCAAGCGACAGGATTGCGATTAAAAGCACCTTGAAGCCGACTGTCTGGTGGAACGGTTTTTTCGGTTGTGCGGGCATCGGTTGTGCTACAACGGGAATGGGCGGCACAACGGGAGGTGTGACTTCGTTAGTTGTTTCCATAATAAAAATATTAATGTGTTAGGTAACTAAAGGGATAACTGAAAAAGTCCCGAAATATTGCCCGAAAAGAAATGAAAATGCTGAGTGGATTTTATCGTTTTTTGTCAAAAATAAGGTTGTAATGATTGGGCGATGTGGATAAAAATTGCTAAATTTGTAGTCGAAGAAAAGACTGGTATGAAATTCAGCGAAATTCCCGGAAACGAATCGACAAAACAACGCATGCGCGCCATGTGCGCCACCGGCCATATCCCTCACGCTCTGCTGCTTGAGGGTCAATCGGGCGTCGGCAAAATGATGCTTGCGCGCGCGTTTGCCCAATATATCCATTGCGAACACCGCGACCCCGACGGCGACGCTTGCGGCAAATGCCCGTCGTGCCTTCAGCATGAGTCGTTCAACCATATCGACACTATTTTCATCTATCCGGTGGTCAAAGGGAAATCGTCGAAAGCGCTATCGGACGACTATGCCGCCGACTGGCACGAATTTCTCCGCGAATCGCCGTGGATGGATTTCGACGAATGGCACTCTCGTCTGGGCTCAACCACACGCCCGTCGATTTATGTCGAAGAGAGTCAAGAACTTATCCATAAACTGAATTTCACGTCTCACCGCTCGCAATATAAAATAGTCATCGTCTGGTTGCCCGAGCGAATGAATATCGAATGTGCCAACAAACTGTTGAAAATCATCGAGGAGCCGCATTCCGACACGATTTTCCTCTTTGTCAGCAACAATTCCGCCGAAATCATTCCGACAATTTATTCCCGTTGTCAACGAATTGAAGTAAAACGTCTTTCCGACGATGTCGTTGCGGGCTGTTTGACAGCCGGTTTCGCAGTCGACCCGGCAGAGGCCATGTCGGTGGCACACGTCGCCGAAGGTTCGATGGTTAGGGCTATCGGGGCGATAAAGGCGGGCTCGGAAAGCCAACGACATCTCGACCTGTTTATGCGGCTGATGCGTCTCGCCTATATGCGCGACGTGAAAAACCTTAAGGAATGGAGCGCGACGACCGCCAAACTCTCGCGCGAGGAACTTCTTTCGTTCCTGACCTATTGCGAACGGATGGTGCGTGAAAACTTCATTCTCAACCTCCACGACACGCGCCTCAACTATCTAAATTCGGCTGAGGCCGCTTTCTCGGCGAAATTCTCGCCTTTTATCAACGAGCGAAACGTGATGAAAATCATCGAAGTGATCAACGAGGCCGTCGCCGATGTTTCGGGCAACGCAAACGCCAGAATTGTGCTCTTCGACGTCGCGATAAAAATGATTCTTTTAATTAAACAATAAAAATTAAGTGACTATGTCAAACACTCAACACATTGATTATTTTCTCGACATCGTTGCAAAAAACTATGTCGAAAACGAAAAAGCATCGTTAAGCAGATACTGCTTTGTATTCCCCAACAAACGTAGCGGGCTGTATTTCCGCCGCTCTCTTCGCAAAATGATGGATCCGCCATACCTTGAGCCGGAAGTGACCACCATTTCCGACCTTGTGGCATCGTATTCCGAACGCGTGACAGCCACCCGCTATGAACTCCTTTTCATCCTGTATCGGGCATATTGCGAGGTTATGGCTGGCAAAGAGAATATTCTTACATTCGACAAGTTCGCCTATTGGGGCGAAATCCTTCTTACCGACTTCGACGAAATCCAAAAGAATTTCGTTGATGCCAAAAAACTCTTTGTCAACTACGACCGCTATAAGGGAATTTCGGCCGACTATCTTACCAATGAGCAAAAAGAGGTGCTGAAGTTTTATTTCGGCGACGATTTTAATTTTTTTGGCGCATCAGGAGATGTCGATGCCTTTTGGAAACATACAAAACCCGACGACGAAAACGAAAAGCAGCCCGATAAAAAATTCGTGATGATTTGGGAAATTCTCTGGCCGCTTTTTGAGAAGTTCCACGGGTTGTTAGATGCCGAAAACTTGACCTATTCGGGCCTCGACTATCATAATGCCGCAATAAAAATTAGAGGTACAGCACCAGAAAATTTTGAGTTCGACCGATATATATTTGTGGGCTTTAATGCCTTGTCGAAGAGCGAAATAATGATATTCCGCAGGCTCAAAGATATTGGAAAAGCCGATTTCTGCTGGGATTTCAACTCGCCTGCTTTTGAAAAAGATAAGAATCACGCATGCTACTTTATGCGTCGAAATATCAAAAATTTCCCTTCGCTATACGATTGCAATTGCCCAAAAAACGATGCGATGCCCCGAGTCAGAGTTATGGGCATGGGGTCGACTACGGGCATGGTAAAATCGGCGTGCAAACTTATTAAGGATAACATTACCACGGACGAGCAAGGCAAAGTGGATTACGATGCCGCATCGCGCTCGGCATTGGTGCTTCCCGACGAAAGCCTGCTCTTGCCTGTGATGAATTCGCTCGATTTGCCCCAGTCGCGCATGGTGAATATCACGATGGGCTATCCCTTGAGCATGACACCTATTGCCGCACTCATCAACGACATCGCCCGTCTGCACATCAATGCGAGAAAGGTCAAGGACGAAATCCTCTTTTATGTCGATAATGTGGTGACGATTCTATCGAACCCGATTATTAGGGCAATTGCCGACAAGGAATGCGACGAATTGTTGCATCATCTTCGCAATAACCGTATTTTCAACGTGCCGAAGGTTGAGTTTAAACAGCATGCGCCATCATTAACTGCGATTTTCACTCCGATAAACGATTTGAAATCAGGAAAAGAGGTCTTTGATTATCTGGATGCGATGACCGATAGTCTTGCCAAGGGAATAGTCAAAAAAAGCGTTGAAGATGAAGACGTCGATGTCGACGAATTGCTGCGCCAACCCAAAACGCTTAACGAGATATTCCTCAACCACTATCGCCTTGCGTTGCGTCAACTTCGCAGAGCCGCTGACCGCTATGAGGTTGAAATCAAGGACGAAAAACTCCTGTTTCGCCTTGTGGAAAGGGCGATGGGCAATGACTCAATCAGTTTCACGGGCGAACCAATCGGCGGACTGCAGATTCTCGGTGTGCTCGAAACACGTGCCATAAACTTCTCCGATGTCTATATCCTTTCGATGAACGAAAGCGTTTTTCCGAAGAAGCATTTTTCGCGGTCGTTTATTCCCGACGCGTTCCGCCGGGCGTATTTCTTGCCGACTGTCAAGGACCAGGAGGCTATGTCGGCATATTATTTCTATCGATTGATTTCGCGAGCCAATAATGTGTATCTCTATTATGTGACCAGCAATAGCGGTATGCGTGTTGGTGAACCGTCGCGGTATATCACCCAACTTCAATATCTTTTCCCTGGCATTGATTTCGCGATGGATGTCATTCCGTCGGCAGTCGCCTCGGCGGATGACAAGACAATCTCCGTCAAGAAAGATAATAATGTGTTGACTGAGTTAAATGAACTCCAAACAATCAAAACGGGAGAAAATGTCAAAAATAACCACATAACGGCGTCTGCGCTGAAAACATATCTCAACTGCCGCCTGGCGTTTTATTTCGGTAATGTAAAGCGCATTAGAGTGAAAGATGAGGCACAGGACTTTATCGACGATGCCACGCTTGGCAATATTGTCCACCGCGCATTTGAGTTTGTTTACAAAGAAGGTGAAACTTATAATAAAGACCGTCTCGAACAATTGGCTGGCAATAGATGTGAAATCAAAAGGATAGTTACTAAGGCTGTCAATGAGAAATATCTCGGCATTAAAGAAGACGACTCTCGTATTGACAACCCACTAACCGACGAGGCCAAACTTGTAAGCGATCACGTGTGCAACTACATTATAGAAATATTGAAAGCCGAAGCCAATTCGAATTTCTTGCCGTTTACATATGTCGCTCACGAGGACAAAACCGAAAACGTGCAGATTACGCTTGAGAAAGATGGCAAGAAAATTACTTTCAACGTCAAGCAGTATATTGATAGAATAGATTCATTTGAGAGAAATGACGGAACAAAGGTTTTAAGAATTATCGACTATAAGACCGGTAGCGATGGCCCTGCTGTGGGAAATAATTGGCAGCAGAAGATTTTGAAAGACAATACGGCTGTTTTCCAGTTGTTATTCTATTGCGAGGTTGTGCGACAGTTGAAGCACGAATATGATGATTATCAACTCAAACCGCTAATCTATCAGGTTAGAAACATCCCTGTCGAAGGTGTGATTAAGGATATAACATTCAACGGTACGGTGGTTGACAACTACGACGATTATAGAGACGAATTCCGCTCGATTCTTTTCGATATCGTTGAAGAAATCTTCGACAAAGAAAAGCCTTTCGACCAGTCGAGTTATAAGAATGGCAGATGGGACGAACAAGCCCCGTATGCTTTCGACACCAAATCCTGCAAATTCTGCAACTTCCAATTTATCTGCAATAAAAAAGTCGATAACAATTCATATTGATTAGATGTCGGGACTATATATCCATGTGCCGTTCTGCAAGTCCAAGTGCCCTTATTGCGATTTCTATTCGGGGCCGTTCCTTGCGTCGGCAGATAGATATGTCGCTGCGGTCGTTGCGGAATATGCGATGCGTCGCGGCGAATTTTCCGAGCCGTTTTCGACAATCTATATCGGCGGCGGCACTCCATCGTTGTTGACACTCGCCCAATTGAGGACGATGCTTGACGGCATTCGCCACTTTGGCGATTTCGACGGAGTGGGGGAGATGACGATAGAGGCCAACCCCGACGATGTTACGACGGAATGGGCTCGCGGTGTCAAATCGTTGGGCGTGAATCGTGTGAGCATCGGTGTGCAGTCGCTCAACAACGACGAACTGCGTGCAATCAATCGCCGCCACGACTCGGCGACGGCCCTTCGCGCGATAGATATTCTTCGCAAGGAGGGAATCGAAGAAATTTCCGCCGATTTGATTTACGGACTGCCTCGGCAAACTGTGGAATCGTGGGCCGATTCTCTCTCCCGACTTCTCTCGCTTCGTCTGCCGCATTTCTCTGCCTATTGTCTTCAGTACGAACCCGGCACACGTCTCTACGCCATGCGCGAAAAAGGCAGCGTAGAGGAGGCGTCTGACTCGGTAATCGAACAAATGTACGGCATTTTGGAAGAGAATGCACGAACGTCTGGCTACCACCATTACGAAATTTCGAATTTCTGCCTCGAAGGACATCATGCCCGCCATAATTCCGCATATTGGGATTTAACGCCATATGTCGGCTTGGGCCCGTCGGCACATTCGTTTGACGGTCAAGTTCGCCGTTTCAACCCGTCAAATCTCAAAAAGTATCTGAACACGATTGAAAGCGGCAAGGTGGCGGCTGTAGTCGAAGACGAAACGGATGTCGACAAGTTTAACGACTATGTTATCACTGCTCTTCGGACCGCTAAAGGAATCGACATTGGTTTGCTTTCCGCTCGTTTTCCGGAATTTTTGCGCGACCGTTTTATGGCGAATGCCCAACCGCTTATTGATGGCGGTCGATTGCTGGCCGATGCAGACAAAATCGCCATTTCCCCCTATGAAATAATGAAATCCGATTCAATAATGCGTGAATTGATTATTGACTGATATCCCGTGACAACCGTCTAATGGTAATAGATGTAATAAATGCCGAAAATATCCGTTATAAATAAAGTATGATAACCCCAATAATGACAGCCACAAAGCGTGTCGCACTTTTCATCGTGTCGATAGTCGCCGCATTGACGGTGATGGCACAGTCGCAGGTGAAAATCCACGGCAAGATTTTGGACCAAGAAGGAGACGCGCTCGAGTTTGTCACCGTCAAGGTGGCTGGCACGGCTGTCGGCACCACATCAGGCCTCGATGGAGGATATTCGCTGTCGGTGGCACCTGCCGACACTGTCCGCGTGGTGTTTACTTGTTTGGGTTTCAACGAAGAACGCCGAACGCTTGTCAAGCCGAAGGGGGATATAGTGATAAATCTGAGGATGGTTCCCAAAACTATCGACCTTGGCGGCGTGGAAGTGACGGAATTCAAGAGACAGACAGGCGAGATGCAGACTCTCGAAGGCGATGCCTATAAGATTGCTCCCGATGCCAGTGGCAATGCCGTGGAGTCGATGTTGACGACTCTCGCTGGTGTCAATTCGTCAAATGAAATGTCGTCGCAATATTCTGTCCGTGGTGGCTCATACGATGAGAACTGCGTGTATATCAATGGAATAGAAGTGTATCGACCTTTGCTGATTTCAAGTGGTCAGCAGGAGGGCTTGTCGGTTATCAATTCCGATATGGTGGGGTCGATTAAGTTCTCCACGGGAGGTTTTCCCGCCGAGTATGACGACAAGATGTCGTCGGTTCTCGACATCACTTATCGTGAGCCTGAAGCGCTCGAAGGGTCGTTGTCCTTAAGCCTTATGGGCGGTAGCCTATCTTTTGGCCAAAATACAGGCCGTTTCTCTCAACTCCATGGTGTTCGCTACAAGAGCAACGCATCGTTGCTCTCCTCAATGGACACGAAAGGAGAATATGACCCAAAATATTTCGACTATCAGACAAATCTAAATTGGAAGATGAACGACAAGATAAAAGTGTCGTTCCTCGGAAATATCTCCATCAACAACTATAAGTTCACTCCCGTTAATCGTACGACCAATTTCGGAACATCAACCGACGCAAAGCAGTTTAAGGTTTATTTCGACGGTTGGGAAAAGGATAGATTCGAAACTTATTTCGGTGCCGGAACTATCAATTACAGATTGTCGAAATCGACCGATTTCTCGCTCCTCGCGTCGGGCTTTTTGACCAACGAACTTGTCGCTTACGACATTCAAGGTGAATATTGGCTCGACCAAGCCGGCACAACCGGAGAGTCGGGCGATGTCGTGGGTGGAGAACTTGGAGTAGGGCGGTACCAAGAGCATGCCCGCGACCGCCTTAAAGCGTCGGTTTTCGCATTGACGCTCAAGGGAAACACATCGCTCAACCGAAACAATATCTCCTACGGTATCACATATCGTCGCGAAAAAATCTATGAGCGTTCACGCGAATGGGAAGAACGCGACTCGGCTGGATATTCGTTGCCGTCTCTTGGCGACGCTGTCCGCACTGTCTACACACTTTCATCGAATCATGACCTCTCTTCAAATCGCTTCTCCGCATTTGTCCAGGACGCTTACAAGTTTTCGACAAATGCCGGCGTGTTCTCTTTGATTGGAGGTGTCAGGCTTGCGTATTGGGATTTCAACCGTGAAACGATTGTCAGCCCTCGTGCCTCGCTCGGTTTTATCCCCGCCAAGGATACCCGATGGGCATTCCGCTTTGCCACGGGTTTGTACTATCAGGCGCCGTTCTATAAAGAGTTCCGTAAACCTGTCACTATCTCGGAAGGAAATCAAATTATTGTGCTGAACGATAATATCAAGTCGCAACGTAGCATTCAGGCTATTCTTGGCACCGATTATGCGTTTAGGGCCATCGGACGCCCGTTTAAGTTCACCGCCGAAGTATATTACAAAAATCTTAC
>JAFZPB010000103.1 GCA_017552595.1 Muribaculaceae bacterium | reverse complement strand
GGCCGATGTCGAAGCAAACCAAATGGATATGCCTACCGGCGGCAAACTCAACAAAACGATGAATGCCAAAGTGCTTGCAGCCGCCAAGAAGCAATTCGGCTCGGGCGTAGAAAAAGTAGTCATCAACAATGCTGCTTGGGACTCCGAATATGACAACGGCAGCCTTGTTCGCCGCACCCTCGAAGCATGGGTTGTGATGAAAGACAACGAAGGCTTCTACATCGCCGACCTCAACACATTCGCCGAAGACGCAATTACCGCCAAGAAATTCGGCAACACTTATTGGCTCCAGTCGTCAAATAAGATTTCCTACGTCAAGTACGCTCCCGCAAGTTCGTCGAAAAAATCCGGCAAAAAATCCTCTAAGAAAAAATAATTAACACTCAACCGATATGGCTTACACTGAAGTAAAAACTACCAACTACGGAGGGCGACTTAAAGAATCGTGCTCCGGAATCATGGCCGGCATAATCATGTTTATCGCTGGAACAGCACTGATTTGGTGGAACGAAGACCGCACGAAGAAAACCGCCGATATGCTCGACGAAGCACAGGAAGTGTGTGTTGACGTTGAAAGCGTTAAGACTGTTGACCCCGCACTAAACGGCTCGCTCATCCATGCGACCGCAAATGCCATCACACCCGACACAATCGCCGACCCGCAGTTCGCCGAAGTGCGCTCCAACGCCATCAAAATCTGCCGTGAAGCGCAATACTACCAATATGTCGAGGAATCCCACACCGAAACCAAGGAAAAAGTAGGCGGCACGAAAGAGGAAATAACCACCTACACCTACAAGAAACAATGGACTTCCTCGCCCGTCAATTCAGGCGATTTCCACGACCCAGCCTATCAAGGCAAGAACTTTGTTAAAGCCCAATTCGAAGACACCGACGTCTATGCGTCAACCGTCAACTTCGGGGCTTACACTTTCACGGAGCAGATGATTCGCAGCATCGGCGGCGCAAAACCGATGGATATCACCGTCTCCGACGCCACTTTGGCCGACCTTAGCATGCAGGCCGACCCGTCGCGCTCGGCAACCCGCAGCACCAACGAATATTACAACACGTCCTCGTCGAACGCTTTCAACAACTACCAAGGCGAAGAAGGCCAAACGAGCACAGCCAATGTGGACAACACTTCGTCACACCCCTACGCCAAGGTGTCGGGACAAGGGACAATCTACATCGGCCGTGGCGAAGCATCGCCTGAAATCGGCGACGTAAAAGTATCGTTTACCTATGTGCCCTCCGACGTGCCCGTTTCTATTCTTGCCAAAGTCAACGGTTCGTCGTTCAGTTCTTGGCAGGCTAAAAACAAAAAGCAACTCCTTGTGGTCACAGCCGGCTCTCTTTCGTCGGATGAGATGTTCCAATCAGAACGCGACACCAACGACCTTATCAAGTGGCTCTGCCGCATCGGCGGTCTGTTGCTCATCATCATGGGACTCCGCTCGATGTTCTCAATCCTCGGTGCAATCTTCAACTTCCTGCCGTTCCTTGCCCACATCGTCAATGCCGGTGTAGGTCTTGTGTGCGGTGTGCTCGGTTTCGCTTGGGCGTTGCTCGTGTTCGCTATCGCATGGATGGCAGCGCGACCAGTCTTGGGAATATCGACGCTCGTGGTGGCGGTAGGCCTTATCGCCTTCCTTATTGTCCGCGGGCGTAAGAAACGTGCCGAAGCCGCTCTCGCTCCTGCAACCGTGCCAGCCGTTGAGCCGTCGGCTCCGGGCGCTATTCCTGTCCCGGGCGCTCCTGCACCTGCACCGCAGAAGGAAAGCATCCTTGACAAGGCCAATAAATTTCGCCAGAAAATTGAAGAGGCCACAGGACAGCCCATCGTAATTCCCGGACTGCCGCAACAACAGCAACCCCAACAACCCGCACAACCACAGCCGCCAACCGCTCCTCAACCGCAAGCGCCTGCGCCAGCCGAAGGCAACGCTTTCTGTCCCAAGTGCGGCACTAAACTTCCTCCGGGCTCCGCTTTCTGCCCGAAGTGCGGCGCTCCTCAGTAATTTAGTTTAAATATTATTCTACGCAACCAATGAAAACCGCCTTTTTAGCGTTTTCGACAATAGCATCGCTCTGCCTCGTGTCGTGCATCGGCACGGGCAGAGTTAACGATGCCGTCGAAGAGATGAAACTCAAAGCCGTTGAAGTAGAGAATGTCGATAAAGCCGACTCCTCGCTCGACGGCAAAGTTATTTTTGCGACAGCCGACGCCAAAGCCAATAAAGCGCTAACAGACGAAGCCTACGGCATCTCGGCCAACGCACTGCGCCTCGTCCGCATAGTGGAATACTACCAATATGTGGAGAAATCGTCCACATCGTCAAGCAAAAATGACCAAGGCCAGGCACAAAGCGTCACCACCTACACCTACGAGCCCGAATGGAGTTCTTCAAAAGTATCGTCGGATTTCTTCCACGATGATGCCTATAAAGGCAAAAACACCGTCAAGGTGGATATCGAACGCCAATCGGTCATCGCCGAAGACGCCACATTCGGGGCTTATGCACTCTCAAAAGATGTGTTGGAAAACCTGCCCGCCAACGAGGACATTGCCCCCGTCCGTGCGCCTGAGGGAGCGCAAATTGCCGACGGCAAAATCTACTACGGCAATCCCGCATCGCCCGAAGTGGGCGACGTTCGCGTTAGTTTTGTGGCCGCACCTGTTGGCAAAATCACTGTCCTTGCCCTTCTCAAAGACAAAAAACTTTGCGACTACACTGCACAAAACGGTTTGACACTTTCCTTCGCCAAAGCAGGCAAAGTCAGCATCAGCGATGTTGTCAGCACGGTAGATATTATCGAAATGAGCGCCAACGACGCTGTCAGTTCAATCGGCAAAGCAATCACAAAAGAATTGAAACTTTAAACCCCGTAGAGGTATGACGGTCTATATCAACGAGCAGCCGATTAAGATTTTCGCAGGGGCGCGACTACACGACGTTCTTCGTAGTTACTTGGTCCTAAACGGTTTGCCTTATAACAATCTTGAACGGCGAGTTACCGCCCGCGACCGCTTCGGAAACATCGTCGCCCTCTCCTCTCCTACCCGTCACAACCGCAAATATAAAATCACCTTTAACGAATACAATCCCAATGATGAAAAAGATTTTACTGACCTTTAGTCTTATTGTGGCCGTCTTTACAGCATCGGCCCAAAATGGCAAAGTGGCCATCTTGTCGGTCAACGACATGCACGCGCAAATCAACCAAATGCCGCGTTTCGCCTTCATCGCCGACTCGCTCCGAGCCATTTATCCCGACCTACTCGTTCTCTCCGCAGGTGATAACCGCACAGGCGACCCCATCAACGACCAATATCCAGAGCCCTCTTATCCGATGATGGCACTTATGAACCATGTCGGCTTCAACGGTTCGGCAATCGGAAATCACGAATTTGACGGAGGACCGAAGAGTCTCGCCTATCAAATCGCGAACTCCAATTTCCGCTATATCTGCGCCAATATCGAAGCCCCCGATTCAATGCACATCTGGACAACGCCATATAATTTCTACACCATAGGCGATGTCAAAGTGGGCGTTTTGGGCCTCGTGCAACGCGGCGTTTCGGGAATCCCCGACTGCCACCCCGCACGCGTCGTTGGCATGAAATTCAACCCCGAACTCGAGAAAATCGAACAATACTCTTGGATTCGCAACCAATGCAATCTTTTTATTCTCCTTACCCACCGCGGATATGAAGAGGATGTCGAGTTGACAAAAGATGTTGCGAAATACGGCGTTGACGCGATTATTGGCGGACACTCCCACACGCTTGTCGAAAAACCGACCGCCCACAACGGCATTTTGGTTACACAGGCAATGTGGAAACTCAAATACTGCACACTGACCGTTTTCGATGTCATTGACGGCAAAGTGGCAGGATACGAATGCAAGACAATAGCAATCGACAAAAAGAATCCGAACATCGACCCGAAAGCGAAAGCGATGGTCGACCAATTCAACGACAATCCGGCAATGAAACGCGTGCTTACCAATGTGACCGCTCCTTTCACCGAGAAAGAACAACTCGGATGCCTTATGTCGGACGCACTCAAAGAGGGGCTTGACGCCGATATCGCCTTCCAAAACCGTGGCGGCGTTCGTTTTGCCACGAAGGAAGTTGGCCCGTTCACCGTCCGCGACATGTACAACCTTGACCCGTTCGGCAACGAGGCAGTAATCATCAACCTAACGGGCGAACAAGTGAAGCAACTCATCGCAGGCTGTATTGCCGAAGACGGCTACGGAGCACCTTGCTGCGCAGGTATCAAATATGAAGTCTCTTACGACCGCATCGTCAAGAGCGGCGAGCAAAAGAATGTGAAAATCAACAAAATCACAATGGAAGACGGCAAAAAATTCGACCCGAAGAAGACCTACAAAGTGGCGACTTCCACATTCGTGATTTCAACCTCGCTACCCAAAGACAGCGACCAAGGCACCAACACATTCACTCCCTGCTCCGACTTCCTAATGAAATATCTCGAAACGCACCCCAATCTTGATTATACAGGTGTAGCCCGTGTGAAAGAAAACATCAATTTAATTCAATAGCATTATGTTCAAAAAAGCGTTAATTATAGCAATGGCAGCGTTGACTGGTTGCTTATTCGCGACCGCCAAAGAGAAAAAGATGCCCGAAGGCGCCTTAATTTCAGCCGAATACGTCAACTACGACAATTCGACAAATCCAACAGAGGCTTTCTATCTCGTGTCGGAAAAGAACGGCGAGACTTGGCTCACAGGCAACAACAGATATGGCGAACCCGTGAAAGTGGCTGTCGACAAAGACATCCTTGTAAAATTGAGAGAGGCCATCGAAAAGGGCAAACTCTATATGCTCAAGGATTCTTACAAAACACCAGTGCCGGAACTTGACGACACAAAGTGGTCGTTTAAGGCCACCTTCGATGGCAAAAAAACTATTTCCTCAAGCGGAATCGGCCTTATACTCGACGACGACCTGTCGCTAACCGACGTGCGCAACATTCTATATGTGGCGTTCCGTGATGCCACCCGCCCACCTTATCCCGAAGGCGAATTGATTGGCTACAAATATGAGGAATATGGTATGATGGCTCAACCAAATTACTCCGTCGAAGTGTTCACAAAAGACGTCATGGTCAAATCGGGCAAAGGCAAATCAGGCAAAAGGGTGAAAAAGTATTTCGCTAAAACCATCAATCCCAACTTTAATGACAATCCCGATAAGCGCTTTATAACCAAGCAAATTCCCGACGCCGACATTGCCCGCATCAAGCAACTTGTCAAAGAGCACAGAATGGACTGTTATGTCGGCTCATCTGCCCCAAAAGGATTGCTCGACGGCGGCAGTTGGACTTTGACTCTTAAATTCTCATCAGGCGAAGAAATCGACGTCGGAGGCTTTTTGATTGGGAGCAATAATGACGAAGGCCTTTCGGAAGTCAATAAAATCCTCGACAATCTCTTCGCAAAGAAGAAATAATCAGGCGTAACACCAACCGAAATAATGCTCAAAAAATTGTCAATACTAACTGTTATCGCAATGCTTTTGGGATGCGGCTCCGCCGATTCCAAAAAGGCCATGCCCAAGGGACGACTTCTGTCGGTTGAATTTGAGAAGACCGCAAGGTCGATTTGGCCCGAAGAGTATTATCTGGTCAATACCGACGACAACGGAAAAACTTGGATAACGAACATATCTCAGGACGGCGACACTATGAAAGTAGCCGCTAACGAGAATCTGCTTTCCGAACTCCGTGATATTATCGAGCAGGATAAACTTTATCGGCTCAAAGAGCGCTACACGCCCTTCGGAGATGTCCGCGACGGGTGGCATTGGCGTTTCGTCGCAAGATTCGAGAACGATGAAAAAATTTATTCCGAATGTACGAACACGAAGCCGGGGAGTTTGTCGCTCGACCGCATTCGCAAGGCACTGAGCAAGGCATTCGAGTCCTCATTATTGGGTGCCGAACCCAAAGGCGAACTAGTCGAACTTCGCTATGAGAAGTTATCCAGCCGAGCCGAGCCTGTCAAATCGTTCACGTTTTTCGTGACCGAACGTGCTTTCGGACACGGCAAAGAGGTTCGCGAACCAATTAAGTTTTACGAACTTCAAGCCATCAATCCCAAATTCCACGAGAGCCCCGACAGCGAAAAATATATCAACAAAAACATCTCTGCCGAACAAGCGGAAAAGATTACTGAAATCGTAAAAACCTACAGGATGGACACTTATGGTGACTATCCCTCACCCGAAGGAATTCACGACGGTTACTCTTGGCGATTGAAGATTGTGTTCTCAACCGGCAAATCTTTCGAATCGCAAGGCCGCAACAACAAACCTGAAAACGGTGGATTAAAGGTGTTCACAGATTATTTAGATTCCATTTGCAGTAAATAAT
>JAFZPB010000102.1 GCA_017552595.1 Muribaculaceae bacterium | reverse complement strand
GTCTTTTCCTTTTTTACCTGTTTTGATGTGCGCACGGCCGCTGTCATTGACGCCGTGGTCAATGTCAGCAAACATAAGAAGCAAATTGTCAGTCGCCGAATCATTTTTGTGGAAGCATATTTAGGAGTTGGTCGGAAGAAATTCTTTTATACCCTGAAGGTGTGGTCCACGACGTGACGGCACCGCTATCCCATCTTGCGGAAGCGAAATTCCATTGCAGCATTGCGGCATAGGATTGCTTGCGGGCCTTTATCGTGGCTTTGGCGGTTGACGGGAATATGCCGTAAGGCGTTTCAAAGTGGTCGGAATAGTCGATTTTAACCTTTACCTGCTGACTTTTCAGTTCTCCGTCGAATTCTGTCAACTTGTCGTCGGCAGAAAAGACAAACGAATAAAGGAAGGGCTGTAAATTGTCGAAACTCATCTTCCAGTGGCTATCGTCAACCACCTCGGGGACAAGGGCTACCGACTCATACGAAGAAAAGAACGGGAGTCCTTCGCCAAGCAACATGACTTGGATGCCTTCTATCTTCACGGGGAAGTCTTTTTTAAGTTTCGACATCGACTCCGCCACATAGCGGCTTTTTATTTTCTCCATCGCGAAAATCGAATCTTGACGCATGACGACTTTTGCCACCTCAAGGCCTAACACCCTAAACGACAACTGAATCGACTTATTCCAGACCATAGTTGCACGACCCGACACCGACATCGATTTCGGTGCGGTCAACCGCAATTTGAATGGAATCGACAAATCTTTCCAATTCTTGAAATTGTGGGTTCCTTCCACTTTGAAACTTTTTTCGTAATTGTTCAAGTGGTTATTGACGTTGGAAGCATCGACAACTGCCAACGAATCGGACTTCGTTGTTGAATGTGTCGCTTTGCATGACGGCAAAAACGCCGTCAATGCCATAGCCGCCAATATCAGATATTTGACTTTTGATTTCATCATTTTTTCGATTTTTTTGACTTTGCTTTCGGAGCGGATTGCTTGACGGAGGCCTTTTTCGCCGCTTTTGTTTCTGGCTTCTGCTTCATTCGCCCTTCAGCCTGTTCCTGTTCTTCTTGCTCCTCAACTTGACGCTTCGCTGCGGCCTCGGTAAATTCTTCGGCCTTTGCTGAATCACCGTTCTTTTCATAGATGGCAGCAGCGTGCTCAAGCACCTCCGACGGCGTCTTATAGGTCTCGTCGGCGAGCACTTTGTCGATATACTGTTTAGCCTGGAAATATTCACCTTTCTGATAGAGAATCCATGCGTAAGTATCAACATAGGTGTAGTTGTCTGGCTCGGCGTTAATCACCTTCAAAGCCATATCGAGAGCCTTGTCGAGGTCGCGTGGAATGGTTGAAAGGTAATATGCGTAATTGTTGAGTGAAAGTATGTTGTTTGGGTTGATTTCAAGCGCACGGTCGTAATAATAGCATGCGCTATCGGTCATGTGAAGTTTCTGATATATGTCGCCTGTCGATGAGTAGTATTGCGAATACGTCTTAATATCGGTCGTATCGGCAAACTCAATGGCTTTATGGGCATTGGCGATGGCCGAGTCATATTGGTTTACCACCGTATAGATTCCAGACTTTAAGGAATATAACCTTGACGATGTCGGGAAATATGTCAACGCACGGTTACACACGTCAATCGCCTTTCCATATTCGTCGGCAGAATTGTAGATGGCTATCACCGACACCCACCTATCCACGCTCGACGGGTCGGAGTCGAGCACGTAGGAGAATTGCTCCGCCGATTCGTTGAATCGCTCCTCGGCGTAAAGGTACGACGCATAGAGGTCGTGAAGGTCGGCCTCGTGGGGGTGCTGTTCAAGCATTCCCGAAAAAAGACTTTCGATTCTCGAAGCCTGCGACGGGTCGGAATAGAGATTTTGCGTCGCTTTCTTGAGCAATCCCATTTTGATATCGAAATCAAGGTTGTCAAGTCCGAGAGCCATGTCAATCCTGCTATTGTAGCCTACGGTATCTTCTTTCATGAGGAGATACTCGGCGTAGTTGTAATATGCCCATCCACTGGGGGGCTCTATAGCGCAGGCAAGGCGGAAAAGCGAATCCGACATCTCAGCATTGCCAATCACCTCGTAGGCGAATGCCGCTTCCACTACAGCCGCCGCATCATTGGGCGCTTTGTCAAGTATTTCATCGATGACTCTAATTACTCCTGCGGTGTCGGCTTTTTGAAAATAATAACGGATTTTCGCCTCCGATGTCTGTGTATAATCGTTTTGGGCCGTCTGAACTCTATCTATAATCGCCAACCCGCGACGATTTTTCAGGCTGTCGTCCGATGCCAAAAGTATTTTGGCGAGCGTCAACGACAATTCGGTTTCTTCTGGATGAAGGGAATCGATTTTATTGAGAACCCACTCGGCCTCCTTGTAATCGTTCAACTGTAGGCAAAGGTTGACGTAAGTGTTGTCGGTCGAAAGGTTCTCGGGATGCAACTCAACCATCCGACGCAACGCACGTTTGCTCTCCTCAAATGTCGCCGAATCGAAATGGGTAAACATCAGTCGATGAATTGCCACATAGTAGGCCAATTCTTCATCGTCGGGACACAACTGCGCGGCTCTTTCTATATGTTCCACACCACCATTGTCCGACACGCTCAACCGATTCTCCCCCTCTATGAAAAGATATTCCGCCTTAAGACGGTCGGAATCAGGGCGCAAAGACGTGCGGGCCGATAGTGTCAACGTCAGCGCCAACACACCCAACAGTGTCAAAATTGAAATTGTCGCTTTCCTCATCTCTATTCGCTTTATTTGACTCCCGAATGTCCAAAACCGCCCTCTCCACGGTCGGTCGCACCAAGTTCATCGACTTGCTGCCATGCCACACGGGTATAGGGTGCAACAACCATCTGGCAAATTCTCTCACCAGGATTTACGATAAAATCCGTGTCCGACAGGTTTATAAGTATCACACCTATTTCTCCACGATAATCGGCGTCGATTGTGCCGGGGGCGTTAACTATCGAAATGCCGTGCTTTAGTGCCAAACCGCTTCGTGGACGTATCTGACATTCGTAACCCTGAGGCAATTCTATCCGCAACCCTGTGGGAATAAGTCGGCGCTCAAGCGGACGAAGTGTAATCGGTTCGTCGAGCGAAGCGCGCAGGTCCATACCTGCGGCACTGGCTGTCGCATATTGGGGAAGTTCGTTTGTCGAACTGTTGATGACTTTAACTTTTATCTCTTCCATTTCTTCTTTTTCTTGCTTTGCCATAGAAATGTGATTTATTTTGCGAAGTTACGGAAAATTTCTCTAATTCTCGCCCTTAGCCGAACTTTTCTCAAAAATGTGGCAAAAAGATGTGAAAAAAATGGATTTTTAGCGGCATCAATTCATATTGAATCGTATATAACAAGGAAGAGATGTTTCACAACATCTCTTCCCGCTTAAACCTTTATCTTAATCTAATACTATGAAAAACACACGTGCAAATTTACGCACGTTTTTATTTTTGAAAACGTTTTCTCCAAAAAAAAATAAAATAATTAACTATAATTAACACAATAGTGCTTTACACTCGCCCATAACCTCACTATAATAACGCACATTCACGATTTGCCCTGTCAAAATTCGTTTTTTTACAAGTGTGCGCTCTTATTTTTCTTGACTTTGTTCTTTAATTTTTATAACTTTGTAAAAGAAAAAATATCCGCATCCGATAATGAAAAAATCCGAAATTATTCAAGCGATAAAAACGAAATTGGGCATCACCGCCCTCAACGATATGCAACGGGCTGTAATCGACTGCGAATCGCCCGATGTTCTGCTCCACTCCCCTACCGGAAGCGGAAAAACATGGGTCGCCTATATATGGTCCGGTCTGATGGACAGAAACGGCGTTCCGCAGATGCCTTCCGGCCGCGTCATATTCACAGCGCCGATCAAGGCGCTTTCCAACGAACGCTACCTTGACCTGAAGGCAAAGG
>JAFZPB010000101.1 GCA_017552595.1 Muribaculaceae bacterium | reverse complement strand
ATTTGGTCTGCAAAGTAAATACTTTTTTCTGGATAATTCAAACTTAAATGGGTTATAATTTCCAACGCCTTCGAATATTTTTTCTGTCGGATGTAACTTTTCGCCAAACTTTCGGTCAACATCGAGTTGTCAACGGCATCAGGATTCGACACCGGAGTGTTGTCGGCGGGGCGGGGTTCGGGAGCATCGGTTTTCGGAAAATGGCCGCCCTGCTCGCGGCTCGAAATGATGAATCGGTCGATAAGTTGGTCCTGCGGATTGTCGGCGGCATCGCTGTCGGGCACACTTTGCTCCTCCTCTTTGGCAAGCAATTGAGCATAGTCGGGTGCAGGGTTGAAAATCATCCGTGTCAGCACCTCCTCCTCGCGGGGGTCGTCCGACCCGTAAGTCGTTATGAATTTCGAAATGGCGTCATCGGTCGAAATAACGGCCGAAGGGGCTTCTTCGGGATAAAAATCGTCACCGCTATTCGACACTCGCGCACTAACAGCGGCTGTGTCGGCTGTGTTGAGGGCCAAACTATTAAGCAACTCCGCACGCTCCTCGTCGGTCAACGCCTCGTTACCGTCAAGGGCTATTGATGTCGGCAGGGTGAAAAACGGATACTCCTCGCTCAACTGACGAAGACGCCCACGGTCGACAGGGCCGTCGGCAGTCAAAAGATTTCGTATTTCGTCGTTGAGTGAAGGCATTTTATGCGGTATTACCAATTGCCGAGCGTGGCATTGAAAATCAAATCTACAATATCTTTTGATATTTCAGAACATAATTGGTCCTGAACATCGGTGAGCAACTCGTTACTGTCGAAGTCGCGATATGCCGAGAATGATTGGTCAAGGCTGTTGTTGTCTTGACGATTGTCGGTATATTTCACACGAACGGTGATTGTCAGGCGAGTGCGGGTAGCATAAGCGTCCTCTCCGACGGCCTGCGGCGTAAGGGTGTAACCTGTGATTTCGCCTTCCATCTCGACATCGGCTGCACCGTCGACTGTTTTCAGACGCGTGTTGCGGGTTATATAGTCGTTAAGTTCGTTCTCGAATGTTGACTGCAACGGCGGATAGACGAGAGCGGCTCGGATGGGGAAACTTGAAACGCGGATAGTGTGATAGACGTTGTAGTCGATAGCGGCTCCGTTGAGGGTGTATTTAGGGATGCACCCCGCCACAACAGCGAGCGCCACAACCGCAACGGCGGCCACAAACATCTTTATTTTTCTGCAAATACTTCTCATTGCGTCAGTTTGCGAGTGCAAAATTAACAAATTCTTGGCTAAAACGCAAATGCAGATATCCTTTCTACTGCGTTTGGTTATTCTTTCCTGCTAGCATTCCGCAAGCCGCCATAATATCCTCGCCACGGGAAGCACGTATCGTCGCGACCACGCCTTTTGAGTTCAAACGGTCGCGGAAAGCGACCATACGTTCATCGGTGGCCGAACGTAGCGGGCTGTCGGGAATAGCATGGAAGCGTATAAGGTTGACACGGCAATCAACATTCCGCAGAAGTCGCGCAAGAGCGTCGCAATGGCTGTCGTCGTCGTTGAGTCCGTGCCACATAATGTATTCCACCGACAGGCGACGTTGATGGGCGAAATCGTAGTGGCCAAGGGCTTCGATAACTTTTCTCGCCGGATATGCCTTTTCGACGGGCATAAGTTCCTCGCGCTCCGACGGGAACGGCGAATGAAGCGAAATGGCGATGTTGACACGGGTTGTTTCGATAAGAGTGCGAAGAGTGTCGAGTTTGCCAATCGACGAAACAGTAATTCGCTTCGGGCTCCATGCCAACCCCCACGGGGCGGTCAGCACCTCAATAGCCTTCGCCACTTCTGGCAGATTGTCCATCGGTTCGCCCATACCCATAAAGACGATGTTCGTCAACTTGGCACTGTCGGGAATCGACAGCACTTGATTGATGATTTGGCTTGACGAAAGATTTCCGTGAAAACCTTGGCGACCGGTCATGCAGAACTTGCACCCCATGCGGCAACCCGCCTGAGAGGAAACGCAGAGCGTGGCACGGTCGCGGTCTGGGATATACACCGCTTCGACGTCATGGCCTCCCACACCTTCAAAGAGATATTTCTTCGTGCCGTCGACGGATACAGTTTCAGCCTTCGGCGAAGTCAAGCCGATGGAGAAGGATTCTTTAAGACGTTCGCGGCCTACTTTGGATATTTCAGTGATTTCGTCAATGCTCGTGGCGCGGTTGACATAAATTCGTCGGGCCAACTGCTTGGCCGTGAAACGCGGGAGCGAACACGTCGCCGCCGCATTTTCAAGTTCCGCCAGAGTCATTCCCGCCAAAGGTTGAAGATTACTTTCTGCCATAATAGTCGATTCTTACTGCAAAGATAAAGTCGTATATATTATTTAAGAGCGATTGGGTCTGCGGGATGATTTTCTCTCCCAGGGGAACAAGCCTTGCTTCTCGCCTTTGACAATTACGGGCATGCCGACATAGGCATACTTGTCCTTAAATGTGACGAGGTCGTCGTCGCGCATCCTGATGCACCCGTCGCTGGCTCTGCCAGGCACCGACACCTCGTTGTTGGTGGAACCATGGATGCCGATTTGGTTTGAAATAGGTGTGTTAAGCCGCATATACCAATGGCCATAAGCGAGAATTTTCCCGCGTCCGTCATGAAAATTGTGCCGCCATGTTCTTGAGTCGCTGATTTGAACTATTTTGAACGGCTTATTAACAGTAGACTCCGGCGTGCGATGGTCGCCGCGGCGCTGCTTGTTACCCAAACCACGACCCACACACACTGGAAAATTGTCGATAAGAACAGTGTCGCCATTCGATGATTTATAAACTTTCAATGTCAAGTCAGACTTCGACACTACCACAAAAAGCCCTTTCTTTGCCTCTGGTACGGCAGGCGCGACATACGTCACGCGATGGTGGCGTACGCGCTTATGGTGTTTGCCACGTTTGGCAGCGTCGATAGTGGTCGCCGCAACTGCGACAGTTATTATGAGAATTAAAATGGCTGTTATTCGTTTCACTGTTCAGTCTTATGTGTTGGAAAAACGTCTCAATTGCCCGCCGGCGAATGTCGGCGGGATTCGACAAAAATAGGCAAGGCGTTAAGGCCGTCGGTGCTATTCTTTTTCGCCGAAGGAAAGGTCGCCTGCGTCGCCGAGTCCGGGAACGATATAGGAGTGGGCGTTGATTTCGGGGTCAACCGCACCAATCCATACGGTGGTGTTCTCAGGGAAGTGCTCTTTGACGTAGTCAACGGCCTGTTGCGATGCGATTACGGAAGCGATGTGGACATGTGCGGGTTCGCCTTTGGTGAGCAAAGCACGATAGGCAAGTTCCATTGACGCGCCTGTGGCAAGCATCGGGTCGGCAAGAATCAGCGTTTTGCCTTCAAGCAACGGGGAAGCGAGATATTCGATGTGGATGTCGAATGTGTCCTTCTCCTTGTATTTGCGGTAGGCTGAGACGAAAGCGTTTTCGGCATGGTCGAAGAATTTGAGAAGACCTTGGTGGAAAGGCATACCGGCGCGGAAAATAGTGCCGAGCACCACGGGTGTGTCGATAACATCGCATTCGGCTGTCGCGAGCGGTGTTTTCACTTTAACTTTCTTGTAGTTGATTGTTCGGCTGATTTCGTAGGCCATAATTTGCCCGATTCGTTCGAGGTTGATGCGAAAACGGAGCATGTCCTTTTGAATGTTCACGTCGCGCAGTTCCATCATGAACTGGCTGATGAGCGACGGCGTTTCTGCAAAATTTACAATTTTCATATTAAATGTTGAAAGTTTATAGTTTAAAGAATCCACATTTCTTAATTAGTTCCTGCTTTGAGGATTTTACCGGGGATATCGGTGTTGTTGTTGAGCGACGAGAATTGCTCTGCGCCTACACCGATGGCATAGACGGGAACCGGGTTGCCTGTGTGGCTGCCCGAAATCCATTTGATTCCGCAAGAGAGATTGAAAAGTCGGTAGAGGTCGTTTGTAAAATGGTCGAAGACGTTGTATAGGCCTTTAATCGTTCCGATGTCGCGGCCAGCCACTTGCTTGTATCTATTAATCAATGACGTTTCTTCGTCCATGCTCAAAGTGAACACCTTGTCGAGGCCGAAGTCGCGTTCAAGCGTCTTGCGATAGTATTCCCATCTCAAAAAAGCCATTGTCTTGTCATCAATTTGGGCGCGCATCTCGTTTGTAAAACGGTCCTTTGAAATGCGTTGATAGTCAATTTTGGAGAGGTCGTTTTTCGCAGCGGAGTATCCTCCCGAAAGAGCCATGCCCCCTGTGTCGTGGTCGGCGGTAACCACTATGAGTGTTTCGTTCGGATGGGCAAGATAGAAGTTGTAGGCCACTTCTATGGCTTGGTTGAATTCGATGATGCCTTTGATGACGGCGGCTCCGTCGTTGGCGTGGGCTGAATGGTCGATATTTCCGCCCTCAACCATAATAAAGAAGCGGTCGCGGTCGCGTGAGAGTTTGTCAAGGCAGGCTGCTGTCATTTGCGGCAATGTGGGGTTGCCCTTGATTGAGTCAATTGCCATACCGAGGTCGTTGTTGTTAAGATTGATGCTGTCGTTACCGAGGAGGAGCACGCGACCTTTACATTTGCGGGCTTCGTTGAGGTCGCGGGTGACTGTGACGTGATTTTTGGCTAAACGTTTCATCACATCGGTGTCGTTACCTTCTTTGTCCTGCAATCCGCGCAACGATGCTCCTGCGAGGAAATCGATTTTGGCTTCAGCGGCTTGGCAGTCGATGTCGTAGAACATTTTGCGAGAAGGCACATGGGCGTAAAAGGCCGCCGGAGTAGCGTCATCTGGGGCCACGTTGGTGATGATACCGATACCGTATTTTTTATTGATAAGGTCACGGGTGATAGAATAGACTTTGACGGTGTCAGCATTCATCCCAATCATGCCGTTATTGGTTTTGTATCCTGTTGAGAGGGCCGTGCCTGCTGCTGCCGAGTCGGTCACGGGCGACGAAGCCGAATAGGTGGTGACGATTCCCGCCACGGGGAACTGCATCATCAACGGCGGTTTGTCGGCTTTAAGAACGTCGCGGAAATAGGTTTGCGTTGTGGTGACATGTCCCATTCCCATACCGTCGCCGATAAAGTAGAACACATAGCGCGGTGCCGCACCGAGAGAAAGGGCGGCAACGAGCAATGCGGCTAAAAGATTCAATCTAAGTTTCATGATATTGTATTATTTGTTGTTGTCGATAAGACTGAGCATTGGGTCAATGAATTTGCGGGAGTTGCAAAGACGCGGCACTTTTCGTTGACCGCCGAGTTTGCCGGTCGATGCGAGCCAACGGTCGAACAGTCCCGCAGGGGCTTCGACAATGGTCAGGCGGTCGAGGAATATGCCTTTAAAGCGCTTTGCCTGATAGTCGGAATTTTCCTGCTGAAGGAGCGTATCGAGGCGGTCGGCGAATGTTTCGATGTCGGCAGGGCGGCGGTTGAACTCTATAAGCCATTCGTGACGTCCGCGGCTATGGTCGCCGGCGAATACGGGTGCGGCTGTGTAGTTGGCCACATCGCAACCCATTTCGGCGCAGGCCTTGGCGATTGCCGCATCGGCGTTGTGCACCATAAGTTCTTCGCCGAAAGCATTGATAAAATGCTTTGTGCGGCCTGTGATGGTGATTTTCACGGGGTTAATACTTTCGATTCTGACAGTGTCGCCGATGGGATAGCGCCACAACCCGTTGCAGACGGTGATGATAAGGGCGTATGTTTTGCCCTGCTCTACTTTCCAAATGGGTAGCGGTTGAGCATCGGGGTCGTCTACTTGGTCGAGCGGCAGGAATTCGTAGAACACGCCGATGTCGAGCAAAAGGAGCATCGCCCTGTCGGCGATGTCGTTTTGCACGGCGAAAAATCCTTCGGATGCATTGTATGTTTCGAGATAGCGCATCTTCGACGGGTCGGTGATGCGTCGATACTGTTCGCGATACGGCTCGAATGAGATTCCCCCATGGAAGAACACTTCGAGGTTTGGCCAAATTTCGTGGATGTTCGAAGCCCCTGTGCGTTCGAGAGCGCCTTTCAGTACTGTCAAGAACCATGACGGCACACCCGACAGGTTTGTGACATTTTCGCCGATTGAAGCCTCGATGAGAGCAGGGAGTTTCTTCTCCCAGTCTTCCATCAAGGCAATGCGTTTGTTCGGCACTCTGACGAGATTGACAATCGGATTAATGTTGTCGATGAGATTGGCTGAAAGGTCGCCCACCACGACACCAGGCTTCAACGACAACTCGTTGGCATAACTTCCGCCGAGGATAAAACCTTTACCCGCGAAAATGCGGCTGTCGGGATATAGGTGGAGATAGTGCGCCACCACGTCGGTGGCTCCCTGATAGTGGCAACGGCTGAACGATTCGTCGGTGATAGGAATATATTTGCTTTTTCCGTCGGATGTGCCCGACGATTGAGCAAAGTGTGTGACCCGGCCGCGCCAAAGGATGTCACGTTCGCCGTCAATCATGCGGTTGACGAGCGGTCGGATGTCCTCGTAGGGCGTTACGGGCACCTGTCGTAAGAAATCTTCGTAGGATTTTATTGAGGAAAAATGATGTTGCTCGCCCCACAGTGTGGAATGTGCGGCGTTGACCATCGCTGCTAATTGTCGGCGTTGAATGGCCTCGGTTTCAGTCGCATATCGCTCAGCCGCACGAACACGCCGATTGAACAGCAGCCGGGCGAGCGGTGTGAAATTTAGCATAAAACGAGCAATTTCACCCACAAAGTTACGAAAACTATTTGAAAAGCGAAAATAACACGAAAAAAAGCAGAGGATTAGACCTGGCTTGGGTAGAGTTTTATGCTGTGGTCGTAAAAAAGACACGAAAATCTCACTCAACTAATGAGATATTTGCCTTGCGGATTTTTTCCAGCATCGAGTTATTCCAATTAGTTGAGCCCGGTCGTTGATAGCGACAATTGCCTGTCGCATCAGGTGTGAAGATTGTCTCGGCTTGCGGAGTTAGACTGACGGTTCCTCGCTGCGAGAGGGTGAAAACATCGTTGCCTTCAACAGCATTTATGACGGCCATCGGGTCCCACATCATTTGACCTGTATTGCAGTTGCACCGCATGTAAACCTGCTTGATGGGGTGAACATCAGTCCAATCAATGTCGCCAATAACCTGTTCGGGTTTATATTCGATGCCTTGCCCCACTTCCATTGGTGAGAATATCATATCCACGTCTTGAGGCCACAGACGGAAAAAATCCTGTGCGAATGTGATGCCCTGGGCAAAGTTGAAATCGGGCTCGACTGATTCTCCGAAAACTCCCCCCATGATATAAAGACACTTGACTTTCTTGCGCACCAATTCAACACCATCGAGCGGTGAATACTCATCGGCGGTGGATGCCAGCAGTTGAGATAGCGAAGTGACAAATCCGATTGAGCAAATGCTAACTGAATGGTCTGGCTGTGCGGCGAGCAAAAGGCGGTAGAGTTGCCAGCCATCGGGCAAAGCGCTATAGTCGCTAACGGAACGGCGGAACATTGGCGTGCCGTCACTTCCAATATAGGAAGGTAGCGCTCTGTAGTCTATCCAAACTCGCGGCGAGGGTATTCCATTGCGAACAAGTCCAATTGGCACTTCGGGGTGACCGAAGTGGGTGTTCATCACATCGGTAATGGCTGCGCAATGTTCGCCCATGCGGTCAACCACTACGCCGAGCAATTTGCACCGTCCCTCATTATGGTAGTAGTATAGCATTTCGAGGGCAAAAAGGTCATCGGTTGATGAGCCAATGTCAGTATCAAGAATAACAAGCGGCGTGCCGCTATATTCTTGCTTTGAAGGCTCGTCGTTGCCGCACGAAGCCATTTCTATTGAGCAAATTAGTAAGATTACAGCAAAAGCGAACGTCTTTATATATTTCATATAAATATATTGGTTATTTTTTTGTGATTTGTAGCCACAAAAGTAAGCATTTTTCCTTAATAAGATGTATCTGAGTGTCAAAATATTTCGACAATAGTGTTTGACCCCGTTTGACCAGGGCGCACGAAAAAGCCCGTGAGACGAACGAATTCATTCTCACGGGCTTCTCTCTCCTCGCGGTGCGGACGGGACTCGAACCCGCGACCCCATGCGTGACAGGCATGTATTCTAACCAGGCTGAACTACCGCACCAAGTGTCTATTTCAAGGAGTGCAAACCGCCGTTTTTGCGATTGCGACTGCAAAATTACGTCACGAATTTCAATCCTGCAAATTTTTGGCAAAAAAAATCGGCAAAAAAATGAAAATCAAGAAAAAAGAGAAGACAACACAAACAATGCCAGGCAACAAATAAACAACACAAATAACTGTAATTTAAAACATTAACTAATGCTATTATTTGTTTCTAAACAAAGAAAATGGCGATAGTACATTATTTTTAAACCACCAGTTTCACAAACTCGCGTTTTTAATCTTCTTTGATTGTTGTATTACTAAGGTTTTTTATTACTTTTGTAAAGAGTTGTTGAATATTGAAAACATCAAGATTCTGTTTTGGTTTTCGCCACTATAATACATATAGTTGTTGCAATTTTGGCCGTTTTGGCTGTCGTCGCTGTCTTTGGCTTTGTTCTTTGGACATATACACCAGAATACAAGGGCAAAGAAGGAGAAGAGCGAATTGGACGGTTATTGTCTCAGTTGCCCAAAGAATACATTGTCCTAGATGATTTAGTATTGAAGACTGAAAGAGGAACATCACAAATCGACCACGTTATTATATCCACTTATGGAGTGTTTGCAATAGAAACAAAAAATTATCGAGGCGATATATATGGCGATGATAAACGAAATGACTGGACTCAAATTATTGCAACAGATGTTACATACTCTCGCAAATGGTATAAAACCTATACTTACATAACCAAAAACCACTTTTACAGTCCCATTAAACAATCCTTCTCTCATATCTATGCCATAAAAGAAAACCTGACTGAATGGTCTCGGTTAAAGGTTATTCCGATAGTTGTATTCACTGGCAGTGCAAACTTGAGCAATGTGTCGTCAAATAATCATGTTGTTTATGATTTTAATTTGTTGCCTACAATTCAACGGTACAAAACTGCTTGTTTATCCGAAACCGATATTCATAAAATCGTCGAACAACTTTCTCAAAAGAACATCAGAGCGCTCGTTGACAACGATGCCCATGCTTTTAATATCGCTTCGGCTAAAAAGAGGTTTAATGACAAAATCGCATCAAATATTTGCCCTCGCTGTGGTGGAACACTTGTCCGCCGCGAAGGCAAATATGGGAGTTTTTATGGGTGTTCTAATTACCCTAATTGTAAATTCACTACACGATAAGTGAGTTTTATCAAACTCACCGAGAAGTTATTTGCCGAAATCATTTAATTTGTCATAAGTAATGGTTTTAAGTGTTTCAGGTATTTCTCTGCCAATGGCTTTGTATAGAGGAGTTACCATATCAATAATGACATCATATCTTTGTTTCAATGCTTCACGATAATTATACGTTTTCTCCCACCCCCCATTTTTATTCAAGAACACATACTCTTTCCCTAACTCGTCAACAAAGTGGGTCTCGCCATTTTTATTAATCCATAAAGAGCTGTTCCATTCAATTCGTTTAAACGTGTATTTGTTTAGTATATCATACGCTTCGTCACTATTTCCTGTAAAATATAGTTGTTTAATTGTCTTCCTAATTATTTCGATTTTTGGTATGTTGTCTGAAGACATTACACCATTGCTCACAACAGAGTCTCGAATATCTTCAATTTCTTTTTTCAGCAATGCAACATCATCTGTCATCCTCCATACCTTGAAAAACAAAATAATGCTGAAAATGCCTAAAACAATGTATATTATTAATAAAAAATTAGACACAGAGTCAGATCCGCCATAGGCAAATGCTGAAAAACCTACTAAAAGGAATGAACTAAATAAGACTACACGTTTCATGTTGTAAGAAATTAATATTGTCAATGAATGATTTATACAAATTAAACTATGGCTATAGCGACAACCATCGCTAAAGCAACGGCGAACATCAAAACGGATGTCATACCGAGCAACGGATTAAGCAAAGCACCGTCTCTGCTGATTAGCATCAAGAAAATCCTCAGATGGGCGACAACGTAAACTGCTGGTATTGCCAAAAACCACAATGACTCTTGCCCATCTTTCCATAATAAGAAAACGGTGGCGAGTATTGCGGCCGCTACGAGTCCGTTAATTAAATACAACGCAGCGGCGGCTTTTCTTCCGAAAGCCACGGCAAGCGTACGTTTGCCCACCGACTTATCGTCGTCATGGTCGCGGTAATTGTTGACTATTAAGACATTGGCCCCCATTAGTCCGATGGCTATTGAAACCGCGAATACCGGCCATTCCATCTGGTCTGCCATGACATAGAATGTGAAATTGACGGGCACTATGCCGAAAAACACCAACACTGCCACTTCACCCAATGCATGGTGGGATAACGGATACGGTCCCGCACTATAGGCGAAAACCCCGATTGCCACTGCTATGCCGACGGCTATCAGCCACCAACCTCCGACAAAAGCGATATACAATCCCACGCAACACGCCACAGCAAGAGTGGCTAAAGTGGCAATAATCATCGCACGGGGTGTGATGTCGCCTTCGGTCACTCCACGACGCGGACCTTCGCGCCCACGCCGGTCAAGACCGCCCACAAAATCATAATATTCGTTAGCGAAATTCGACGCAATTTGGGCCAAAACCGCGAAAACGAAGCAAGCGATGGCCACACAAAGAGAGAACTTGCCGTAAGCGACAGCCATCGCCGCTCCCGCAAGAACACCTGCCACCGACACCGGCAGCGTCCTGAGACGCATCGCTTCAATCCAAGGCGAAATCCGTGTCATTATATTCTGATGTCAACGCCAAGGAAAATCGTATTGCATTGTTGAATTACTCAACTTTTACCCAACCGCTGAAATTGATGGGTTCTCGTTTTACAGGAGAGACATATATGGATGTGCGGCCGTTATCGAAGATTTCAAGTTCGAAGGAATAACTGTCTTCGTCGTTATCCACTTCGATGGTAATTTTTTGGCCTCCGTTTTTTTCGGCTGTCGCATTATAACTCTTGATGGGCGCCGTGAAATCCAAACCTTTGCCGCCACCATAAGGCACGCCGAAAGCCCTTCCGAAATATGGCATATACGACTCCACAGTGTTGTTTTTTACCTTGAAATAGTAACCGGCCGATAGATTCATCGCCCGTCCTCCATTCGGGTAAGCCCTATCCACATCAATGGTGTAGGCGTGCAGTTCCAACGCCTTTTCAACAAAAGCCGCCACCTTAGCGTCGCGGGCCTCACGTTCAGCCTTCGACATTGTCGAGCAAGCATAGACTGCAAGCGACATAGCCAAAATGTAAAAAATCTTCTTCATATAAATATATAATTTTGATTTAATGAAATATTTTATTTGTTCGATGAAAAAATTCACCTCTATAACAGTTACAAAATTACGAAAAGTTTATTTAATGACGAACAAATTAACACTAAAACAAATAATAAAGGTTGAATAAGGTGGTTGGAAAATTTGTTAAAATGCGGGAGATTCTGTAATTTCGTAGTCGGAAAAAGTCTATCACTTTCGTTTATTAGTATATGATGAAACAGAAAATCAAGAATTGGTGCGCAAACTCCACTTTCATATCCGGATTGTACGGTATTTGGGTGCAATACTTCCGCACTCGCCGCTCTAAATTAGGGCACATCGACAAAACGTCGTATTTCCGCCGACCAATCCTTATCAAAGGGCCGCAAAATGTGTTTATGTATGAACACACGTCGATATATGCAGGGGCACAAATTCAGTCCACCCGGGCCAAATTCATTATGAAGAAATACAGCGGTGCGGCTGAAGGTCTGAAGGTTGTCACCGGCAACCACGCATTCGTAGTGGGACAATGGCAACGCACAATTTCCAACGACCAAAAGCAGGATTATATGGACAAAGATGTTGTCGTCGAAGAAGATGCAATATTGTATTCCAACGTGACACTGCTCGCCGGGGTGACTGTGGGCCGCGGAGCGGTTGTCGGTTCGGCATCAGTTGTTCGCAACAGCATTCCGCCTTATGCTGTAGTGATGGGCAATCCGGCACGCATTGTCGGTTTCCGCTTCTCTCCCGAGCAAATCATTGAGCACGAGAAGCAACTCTACCCCGAAGAAGAACGATTGACGCTCGAGCAGGTTGAACGCAACTACCAAAAATATTTCAGCAAAAGCGCAGGCGCAATAGCCAAGTATCTGAAGAATAATTGCTACTAACAACATCGACGCCTAACGGTACTGTTTGGTCATCTGCGGAAAAAATAGTAATTTTGCCGATGTATTTCAATCGGATTGGAAACAAAAATAATCTTAACAAAGAAATAATTACAATGGAATTAGACAAATTTATCGCAAACTTTGCAGAGCAATTAGACGACACTGATCCCGCCGAAATCAAGGCCGACACCATTTTCCGCCAACTCGACGAATGGTCTTCGCTCAGCGTTATGTGCACTATCGCAATGGTTGATGCCGAATATGGAGTTGCCCTCAAAGGCGACGACATCAACAAAGCCCAAACGGTTGAAGACCTCTTCAACGTTGTCAAATCTAAGAAGGCATAATAATTCCTTGTGGTGGCAATCCTTTCGGACTGCCGCCATTCGTATAATTTAGACTTTATGGTGCCTTACAATCCATTCTCTCTCGAGGGTAAAACAATCCTTGTCGTAGGGGCTTCTTCCGGCATAGGACAATCCACGGCGATAGAATGCTCCAAACTTGGGGCGCATCTCGTTATTGTGGGTAGAAACATTGAGCGTCTAAACGCTGCTTTGTCGCAAATGGAAGGAGACGGCCATTCAGCCATTCCATGCGATATCACCAACGACGAACAACTTACTTCACTCGTGGAGACTTTGTCGAAACTCGACGGCATTGTATTGTCGGCAGGGCAAAGCATGACTTTGCCTACAATGTTTTCGACTCGAAAGAAGTTCGACGGCGTTTTCGACGTAAACTTCTTCGCTCCGGTGGAGTTAATGCGGTTGCTTTGCAAAAGCAAAAAATTACAGTCTCCATCATCAGCGGTTTTTGTGACATCCATTGCCGGCACACATCTGTGGAGGCCAGGCCATGCTGTTTACGGCTCGTCAAAAGCGGCCCTTGACGCAATGATTCACTATTTTGCCATAGAGTTAGGGCATAAGCAGATTCGAGTCAACGCCGTTTGTCCTGGAATGGTCGAGACTCCGCTAATCTATAGCAACGGCGTGATAACTAAAGAACAGATGGAGGCCGACCGTAAAAACTATCCACTCGAACGCTACGGCCAGCCGACAGATATTGCCCACGCTATAATTTATCTTCTTTCCGATGCCTCATCATGGGTTACGGGGCACTCCCTCGTAGTAGATGGGGGCATTACAGCCAAATAATAATTCATCCAGTCAAAAAATGGCATTTTTACATTTCAACGGTGTCGGTATAAGTGCATTGGCGGCCTGTGTGCCGTCGAATGTAATTGACAATTATAACTACACCAAATATTTTCCGGCAGATGAAGTTAAAGCCGTAGTCGATAAAATCGGCGTATTCGAACGTCGCTTTGCCGACGAAAAAACTTGTGCCTCCGATTTGTGCTACGCTGCCGCCGAGCGGCTCATTGCCGACAATAATATCGACCGTAGTGAAATCGACCTTTTGGTGTTCGTCTCCCAAACGGCCGACTATCGTATGCCCGCGACAAGCATCCTGCTACAAAATCGTCTCGGATTGCCGATGTCAACTATCGCTTTCGACGTGAATCTCGGTTGCTCTGGATTTCTGTTCGGCATGAGCATCGTCTATTCAATGATGCAGCAAATGGGACTACGCAAAGCCTTGTTGCTTGACGGCGAGACACGCTCAAAAGTTTATTCTCCGAAGGATCGCCGGTCGGCATTCATTTTCGGCGACGCAGGAGTTGCCGCACTAATTGAGCGCGACGAGCGCTTCGGCAAAAGTCATTTCTCGTTAAACACCGACGGGTCGCGCGGCGATTTGATTATGATTCCAGGCGGCGGCTACCGCAATATGAGTTCTGCCGAAACTTTAAAAGAAAAAGTTGTCGATGAATACGGCAACATCCGCAGTGATGAACAGGGCTATATGAACGGCGCCGACGTATTCAACTTCGTTATCGTAGAAATCCCCAAAGACATCAAACGATTGTTCGCCGAAGTTGGAGAAGACGTGCAACAGATGGACTACTACGTATTCCATCAAGCAAACAACTTCATCAATAGTTTTATCGCCAAGAAGATGAAACTTGACAAGGAACGCATCCCGTCAAGCATTCAGAAGTATGGCAACACATCGTCGGTGTCGGTTCCGCTTACCATCGTCAGCGAACTTAAAGAACAACTTAGCGGGTGTCGTAAACGCGTTATGCTTAGCGCTTTCGGCGTGGGCATGGCATGGGCTACCGCTATCGTTGATTTTGACAACTGCCATATCAGCGACATTGTAGAGATATAATTTCTAATTTCCCCTATGGACCTGTATCCGAAATTGATTCTTGATGCGCTTGCCACTGTCAGATATCCTGGCAAAGATGGCAACATCGTCAGCCTCGGCATGGTTGAGGATGATATCCGCATCGACGGAAACCGTGTCAGTTTTTCGTTGATATTTCAACGTGCCACCGACCCGCACATCAAGTCGATTGTACGTGCTGCCGAAACGGCTATTCTTACCTATATTTCTCCCGATGTGGATATTCGTGGCAACATATCGGTAAAGACGCCACACGTCGAACCGAAAGCCGAAAGGCCCGTTTTACCTGGTGTTAAGAATATTATAGGCGTTTCATCGGGAAAAGGCGGAGTGGGAAAATCCACTGTTGCCGCAAATCTGGCGGTGGCACTCGCACGCGAAGGATACAGCGTCGGGTTGCTCGACGCCGACATTTTCGGACCGTCACAGCCTAAAATGTTTGGAGTTGAAGACTCGCAAATCTACGCCCACGAAGTTGACGGGCACAATATGTTAATTCCCGTCGAACGTTACGGGGTGAAAATGCTTTCGATAGGTTTCGTCGTTGACCGAAACAGTGCAGTTCTTTGGCGCGGTGGAATGGCGTCGAACGCACTTCGCCAACTTATCAACGACGCCGACTGGGGCGAACTTGATTATTTCATCATCGATATGCCTCCCGGCACGAGCGACATCCACCTCACACTCGTTCAGACACTTGCCATAACCGGTGTGGTTATCGTCAGCACACCTCAACAGGTGGCACTCGCCGACGCTCGAAAAGGTATCGCCATGTTCCGCACAAAGGAAATCAATGTGCCCATTCTGGGATTGGTAGAAAACATGGCTTGGTTCACACCTGCAGCCCACCCCGACGAACAATATTTCATCTTTGGTCGCGAAGGCTGCTCACGCCTTGCCGAAGAACTCGACGTGCCGATGCTCGCACAAATCCCCATTGTCGAAAGCATCTGCCAAACATCTGACGACGGTGCACCCATCGCCCTCAGCGACACTCTATCCTCGGCAGCGTTTATCCACCTCGCTCGCGAAGTGGTCGATGCCACCGACCGTCGCAATGACGAACTCCCGCCGACAACAATAGTAAACGTGAAAAAATAAACGATATGGCACTTATTCCTTGTGAAAAATGTGGAAATCTTGTTTCCGACAAAGCGGTTATCTGCCCGAAATGCGGATGGAAAGTCAACGTCGCTCAAAGATTTGACAACAATATCAATCAAGGGCAACAATATCCTCCCCAACCTGTTCAATATCCGCAACAACCTTATGCGCCCATGCCGCAACAAGGCTCTCCCTATTGGCCTGAGGAGAAAAAACGTTCTCCCATTGTCCCGATTCTTTTGGCAATTATCGCAGTTTTATTAATCGGCGGCGGGGTGGCAATATGGTGGTTCTTAAGTAATAAGTCGCAACGTCAACCTGATGACATCGATTTGATTCAAACCTCCACCGCAACAAAAACTAACGAACCATATTACGGTGAAGCCGACCCATCCATTGAGGATGAAGAATGTGACATTGACTTATTTACTGCTCCCGAATTCAACTACGATTTCACCAACTATGTGTTTAAGTTTGTCGACGAACTTAAATATACGGGGAATCAAACATGGACTTGGTTCTTCTCGGAGGAAATAAGCAAGTCAAAGGTTTCTGGCAAGCAGGCGAAATATGACGGCTACAACGGCATAAGATATCAATACTTCTTCGACCGTTCGCCCAACAACCATGACGGCAACATCACTGGTATAGCCATCAGTGTCGAATCCTACGAGAGCGACAGTGAATGTAGCGCACTCGACAACGCACTCACATCGCGCGGCTACGAATTTGTGAAATCGGGAATGTGGCGCGCACCCAACGGCCTATACATTTCGCCGGGATTTACCGCCGACCGCGTGTATGCCTACATCTACTACCCCAACGCTCCCGATAAATCCTCGGCACCCCGCCGCTACTAATTTTATGAAAAAAGACGTATTCAAAGATAAAAACGCTATCGTCACTGGAGGGTCGTCAGGTATCGGCCTTGAATTCTCGCGCCAATTGGCGGAGGCAGGCTGTCGGCTTTGCCTGATCAGCATCGACAAAGATGGATTGGAAAAGGCCCAAGCCGAAATCGGCGAAAGAGTTGTCGGCACTCTTTGTCTTGACCTCGGCCATGACGACGCAGTGAAGACTGTCGCCGAATGGTGCGACTCCAACAATTTCGCCACCGACATTCTCATCAACGACGCTGGCATTTTCGACTTCAAAAAAGTCAACGACCTCTCGCCTCAACGCATTGACCTCTACATCAACCTCCATGTCCGTGCCGTCGCCCAAATGTGCCGTTATTTCGGCGAACAAATGGCAACGCGCGGTTCAGGTTGGATTCTCAATATGTCGTCAATGTCGTGCTGGATGCCGATGCCCGGAATAGCGCTATATTCGTCAACAAAGGCTTTCATTCGGGCTTTCTCACGCGCACTCAATATCGAACTAAACGACGAAGGTGTGGCGGTGATGGTTGCGTGCCCCGGCGGCATCTCCACCAGTCTTTTCGGACTGTCACCAAAACTAAGGCGACTGGGTGTTCGTCTCGGTGTGCTGACCACCCCTCAACGATTCGTCAAAAAAGCCTTGCGCCGTCTGCGCCGACGCCGACAGCAGTATATCAACGGATGGTTTAACCGCTTCAGCATCTTCGCCGTAAGCAGTCTGCCACGATGCTTGCGCCTCTACGGCAAACGCAAAGCGCTTGACCGACCGAAAGACGAATCCTCGCCTGAAACGAAATGAAAGGGAAGAATATAATAGTCACAGGAGCAACAGGCGCTATCGGGCGCGCGTTAGTCGAGGCGGCTGTCGGTCAATGTGCTGCAACCGTAGTGATGGCATGCCGCAACGTGGTCCGTGCCGAAGAAATTGCCTCCGAAATCAAATCTGATTCCACTCGCCTAATCCCGATGATGCTTGATTTGGCACGATTTGAGTCGGTTCGCCAATTTGCCGAGGACTTCGGCAAACTCGGTCTTCCCCTTGACGGAATTTTCAACAATGCCGGAGCGATGCCGTCGAAACTCACCATAACTGCCGATGGCAACGAAATGGCGACTCAGGTCAACTGCCTCGCGCCACTGATGCTCACTCGACTACTCGCCCCGACGTTCAGCGAGAACGCTTTCGTGGTGATGACGACATCGGTCACACGCAAAATTTTCCGACTGCATGGCGACGACACTGCCGAATGGAACAAAACGCATTTTTCACGCTATGGCACTTACGGTCGCTCAAAACGTATGCTCACAGAGGCAGTGCCTCAACTTGCCGAAGAATTGGCCGACAAACAAATTCGTGTGAACTGTGCCGACCCGGGCATTGTCGATTCACGGATGATAAACATGAACCGCTTTGTCGACCCCATCGCCAACATCTTTTTCCGCCCGTTTATACGTTCGCCTCGCAAAGGCGCGATTCCCGCACTCCGCGCCGCCGCATCACCGCTGTCATGTCACGTTTTTACACTCAAGCGGGAGAAAAAGATAGAAAGATAAAGTTTATAGTTGATAGTTTAACAGCACTTCGCGACACGAAATATAAAAATAAGGGGGAGGCATCGGATTGATGCTCCCCTTGTTTTTGTCAATTCGTCGCTGCCGGATTATTTTTTGTCGCGGCGGGGACGGTCGTTGCTACGGTCATTGCCGCCCTTGCGCGGACCGTTGTTGTCGCGGCGCGGTGGACGGGAGGGACGCTCCTGATAGCCTTCGGGCTTCTCTTGAAGAGCACGCATCGAAAGACGATATTTGCCGGTCTTCTTATCGATTTCGATAAGTTTGACGGTCACTTCGTCGCCTTCTTTCAGGCCGCTGGCTTCCATGTTTTCGAGACGGTTCCACGAAATTTCGGAGATGTGGAGCAGGCCGTCGCGGTTAGGCATGAACTGAACGAATGCGCCGAAGTCAAGAATCGACTGAACTGTACCGGTATAGACCTTGCCTTCTTCAGGAAGTTCGATAATGGCGTTAATCATTTCAAGAGCCTTGTCGATGGAATCCTTATTGGCTGCAGCAACTTCGATGTGGCCTACACCGTCGATTTCGTCGATAGAAACGGTTGCACCGCTTTCTTCCTGAATGCCTTGGATAACCTTGCCGCCTGTGCCGATGACTGCGCCAATCATATCCTTCGGAATGTCGAGGGTGACGATGCGCGGTACGTGAGGTTTGTAGTCTTCACGCGGTTCGGGAATCGTGTTGTTGATAATTCCGAGGATGTGCATGCGACCTTCGCGGGCTTGGTTGAGAGCCTTTTCGAGGATTTCGTAGGAAAGACCGTCGCACTTGATATCCATCTGCGTTGCGGTGATACCCCTTTCAGTTCCGGTCACCTTAAAGTCCATATCGCCGAGGTGGTCTTCGTCACCAAGGATGTCGGAGAGGACAGCGTATTTGTCGCTTTCGGTGTCGGTGATAAGACCCATTGCGATACCGCTGACGGGGCGTTTCATCTTCACACCTGCATCGAGTAAGCAAAGTGTGCCTGCGCAAACTGTTGCCATCGACGACGAACCGTTAGATTCGAGGATGTCGCTGACGATGCGGCAAGTGTAGGGAAAATCGTCGGGGAACATACGCTTGAGAGCGCGGTAAGCGAGATTTCCGTGGCCGATTTCGCGGCGTCCTACACTACGGACGGGCTTTGCCTCGCCTGTCGAGAACGGCGGGAAATTGTAGTGAAGGAGGAAACGTTCTGTGCCTTGGTCAAGCACTTCGTCAACGATTTTCTCATCGAGTTTCGTTCCGAGGGTACATGTTGCGAGCGACTGAGTTTCACCGCGGGTGAACACTGCCGAGCCGTGAGGGCCGGGAAGATAGTCGGTTTCGCACCAAATAGGACGGATTTCGGTGGTCTTGCGACCGTCGAGACGGATACCTTCGTCGAGGATGCAACGGCGAACGGCTTCGCGTTCAACGTCGTGATAGTAACGCTTGACGAGCGGTTCTTTCTCTTCGCGTTCCTCTTCGGGAATAGTCTCAATATATTCTTCGCAAATCTTGTCGAAGTTGTCTTGACGCCAATGCTTGTCGGCGCAACCTGCCTTGGCGATTGCGTAGGCTTTGTCGTAGCATTTTTCGCGGACATCCTTGCGGAGGTCTTCGTCGTTGACTTCGTGGCAATATTCGCGCTTTTCGGTTTTGCCTGCTTCTTTTTCGAGTTCTTTTTGGATGAGGCAGTGGCTCTTGATGGCTTCATGTGCCACTTTGAGTGCTTCGAGAAGTTCGGCTTCGCTCACTTCGTTCATTTCGCCTTCCACCATCATAATGTTCTCGTAGGTTGCGCCCACCATCAATTCGATGTCGGCGTTTTCAGCCTGAGCGAAAGTGGGGTTGATAACCCATTCTCCATCAACGCGGGCTACGCGCACTTCGGAGATAGGGCCGTTGAAAGGAATGTCGCTGACGGCGAGAGCGGCTGAGGCTGCAAGTCCGGCGAGAGCGTCGGGCATGTCAACGCCGTCGGCCGAATACATCGTGATGTTCACGAATGTGTCGGCGTGGTAGTTGTCGGGGAAAAGGGGGCGGAGCACACGGTCGACGAGGCGGGCCGTAAGGATTTCGTAGTTAGAGGCGCGGCCTTCGCGCTTGAGGAAACCGCCGGGGAAACGTCCGTTCGACGAGAATTTCTCTTTGTACTCAACTTGGAGGGGCATGAAGTCCACTCCTTCGCCGGCTTCGTTAGCCGAAACAACTGTGGCGAGCAACATGGTGTTGCCCATTCTTAATTCTACCGCTCCATCAGCCTGCTTGGCGAGTTTGCCGGTTTCAATCGTGATTTCACGACCATCGGGCAGGGTGATGGTTTTTTTGATTGGATTCATAAAATAACGTTATTTTTCTTTTTCTTCTAAAAATTTTCGCAAAGATACTAAATTTTTCGCAGTCATCGGCATTTACGCCCGCTTTTTTACTCACCGACGACGTTATTTTCTTTATTTTCAAT
>JAFZPB010000100.1 GCA_017552595.1 Muribaculaceae bacterium | reverse complement strand
TGCTTACTACAACCTGATGCATCTCGGCTACCGCTATGAGCAACTGGATTCAGAAAAGCGACAGGGATTGGAAGAAGCCGTCAGGCACTACATTGACAACGAGACCGACGATTGCATTTTTGAGAGCAACGAAGTATACGACAGGGTTTTTGAACGCCTCTTCCCCTTCCTGAAACTCTGCAACTACTTTATGAACGAAGGCGGTAAGCCCGACTTCCTGCCCGACCTCTACGAAACACTGCGACACGCAGAAGTGGCACCCGACTCGACAAACATCGTCCCTTATGTGCTTAATTTCATCCGCACGACTTCACAACTCAGTGGCTACAATCTGTTGCCCTATTTCGAGCGTTTCGGCTTTCTGCGAGTCAAATCCTTCGAGGTTGTTGAATACGTGAAAAGCCATTACAATTTAACCCAAGAGCAACTCGACGCATTTCGTAGAGATATGAACACACTGGTGCGAAAAAAGAAGTTGAAACCGATGCCCGACGGTATGATCAATGCCATCATTCATACCCCAGATGTGGAGTACGAGCGTCCTCATTTCGAGAATTAAATATCGTGCAACAAATAACTACGGGTCGGTAAATGGGGCAGTGATGAGCAAAAGACAATTTGACTGTCAGCGACTGCTAAATTCCCAAAAAAAGAGGCGAAAGTTTTGTGCTTTCGCTTCTTTTTCGTACCTTTGCAGCATCAATGTAAAAAAGCAGGAAATGAGTACACAAATGATGACACAGAAGATAGCCGATTATTTCAAGACGCAACCCGTCAGAAAGGCATGGCTGTTCGGTTCGTTTGCTCGCGGTGAGGAAACGGCTGAAAGCGATGTGGACATACTGGTGGAATATGATGATAGTACCCGAATTTCGCTGCTGACGATTTCGCACATGATGGGCGAATTGGAACAGAACACAGGACGGCGCGTCGATTTGGTCGAAGAAGGTTGCCTTCTGCCTTTTGCTGTGGAGAGTGTCAATCGAGATAAACGACTTATTTATGAGAGAGGAAGTTAGAGACATTGAACGGCTTGAGCACATGCTTGAAGCCATGAATGTGCTTATTGAATACAAGGAGCGTCACACGTTGGAAGATGCTCAGGCAGACCCTGTTGTCTATTTTGGATTGGTGAAGCACGTGGAAATCATTGGCGAGGCAGTCTATAAGCTGACGCTGGAATTTCGAGCAAACCATACGGAAGTGAACTGGGGGGACATTGAGCGTATGCGTCATGTCTTGGTGCATGGTTATTATAAAATTCGCCCCTGTCAGCTATGGGAAACCATCACCATAGATATTCCCGAATTGAAACCGATTGTTGAACAGTTGATCCAAGAAAAAAGACAGAATCAGGGCAATTCCGCTAACTCCTTTGCAGGCCGAAAATAAAAGTTTAAACATCAAAAAATATGAGCAAACAAACCGAACAAATCAAGGAATTGATTGCCAAGCGCGAAAAGGCGCGTTTGGGCGGTGGCGAAAAGGCCATCGAAAAGCAACATCAACGCGGAAAATACACTGCTCGCGAGCGAATCGAAATGCTCGTCGATGAAGGTAGTTTCGAGGAATACGATATGTTCAAACTGCACCGTTGCCACAATTTTGGAATGGAGAAAAAGCAGTTTCTGGGCGACGGCGTGGTGGTCGGCTCGGCCACGATTGACGGTCGCCTCGTCTATGTCTCGGCGCAGGATTTCACCGTGAACGGCGGTTCGCTGTCGGAAACGATGTCGCAGAAAATCTGCAAGGTGATGGATATGGCCGTGCAAAACGGTGCGCCGATGATTTGTATGAACGACTCGGGCGGTGCACGTATT
>JAFZPB010000099.1 GCA_017552595.1 Muribaculaceae bacterium | reverse complement strand
TTGTATCTTTGTGACTGAAAAGCGGGCGGTGAAAGCCGTCGTGCTCTTAATGTGTTAATTATTAAATAGATATCATCATATTCTTTAGTTATGCAGCCGTCGATTATCATCATGTCACACGGTAGAGCCCAAAAGATGGGATTCGTATGCGGTGGCATGTCGGCGGGCATGACGAATAAAGCGGTCCACTTGTGATGGCGGCATTTTGGCCCCGTGCAAGTGGATTTTTTTTTGTAAATAAGTTATAATCAACGATATGGAATTTCTAACGATTCAACCTTCCACCATGGCTGTGACGGCGCTTTTGACGGGCGTGACGCTTGTTTTTGCCGGTCTGCTGGTGGCGAAATTGATGGCTCCACGTTCGTTCAATCCCCAGAAGGGCGAGCCTTACGAGTGCGGTATTCCCACTCGCGGCGAGTCGATGGCGCAGTTCCGCGTGGGCTATTATCTCTATGCCATTTTGTTCCTCATGTTCGATGTGGAAACGGTTTTCCTTTATCCGTGGGCAGTAAATGCTAAGCAATGGGCCGCCGAATATGGCCCGTCGAGCATTACGGCTGTCGCGGTGTTCTTCGCAATTCTTGTTTTGGGCCTCGCTTACGCTTGGCGGAAAGGAGCGTTGAAATGGGAGTAAAGAAGAACAAAGGCATCACCGTCCAGGGCATGCCCTATGAGGATTGGAAGGATAACGAATATATCGAATCGCTCGTTGAAGAACTTAAAGCGAACGGAACGAACGTCGTTGTCGGTTCGTTCGACAAACTTATCAACTGGGGCCGGTCGAACTCACTCTGGCCGCTCACCTTCGGCACCAGTTGTTGCGCGATTGAATTTATAGCGTTGGGCGCCGCGCGCTACGATATGGCGCGGTTTGGCTGGGAAGTGGCACGTGCCTCCCCGCGTCAGGCCGACTATATCATGGTGTCGGGTACGATTGTCCACCGTATGGCTCCAGTGCTCCGTCGCCTCTATGACCAGATTGCCGAGCCGAAATACGTAATCGCAGCCGGCGGTTGTGCCGTTTCCGGCGGTCCGTTCCGCAAGAGTTACCACGTCGTGCAGGGCGTTGACCAGGTGATTCCTGTCGATGTCTATATTCCCGGATGCCCTCCGCGTCCAGAGGCAATGATTTACGGCGTCATGCAATTACAGCGCAAAATCAAGGTCGAGCGGTTCTTCGGCGGCGTTAACCGCAAGGAGAAAATCAAAAAATTCTTCGAAGAGCATCCCGCTCCCGAGGCGAAAGAAAAGAATAACTAATCAACCGACAGTCACCATAATATGGAAGAACTTCAAAATAGAATAGCCTCACAATTTCCACAAGCCACTTTCGAAGCCGGCGAATATCTGCTCGTCAATATCGACGACGCGCATTGGCATGCACTCGCAGCCTATCTGCGCGACAATGAACGTTTCGACTATCTGATTTCAATCGTCGGGCAGGATTGGAACGACGCCTTCGGTTGCGTCTATTACCTGACCAATACGTTCACTCGCGTAATCCTTTCGGTCAAAGTGACTACCACCGACCGCGAGAACCCCATGCTTCACTCCGTCAGCGATCTCTGGGCTGTGGCTGGAATCTACGAGCGCGAAGTATATGACTTCTACGGCATTATCTTCATCAATAATCCTGATATGCGCCGGATTTTCCTCCGTGCCGACTGGAACGGACATCCCCTCCGCAAGGACTACGATGCCAGCCCCGAGGCCAACCCCGTTCCCACCGAAAACGAGGAAACCGACGACACGACAGTGGCATATGTCGAGAACGAGAAAGGCGAAATCGTCAAGGAGGAACGCGTAGTGTTCGCTCCCGAAGAATTTGTGGTCAACATCGGCCCGCAGCACCCCGCAACTCACGGTGTGCTCCGACTCCGCACTTCGCTCGACGGCGAGTTTATCAAGAAAATCGACCTCTATCTCGGATATGTCCACCGCGGTATCGAAAAACTCTGCGAAGGTCTTGCTTATCCGCAGATGCTCCACTTCGCCGACCGTCTCGACTACCTTTCAGCACATCAGAATCGCCACTGCTTCTGCCTTTGCATCGAAAAGGCCCTCGGATTGGAAGTGCCACGCCGTGCGCAGGTGATTCGCGTCATTATGGACGAATTGATGCGTATTTCGTCGCACATGCTCTTCGCCGGAACGTTCTGCATGGACCTCGGCGCCACGACGATGCTCTTCTATACCCTTCGCGAACGTGAGAAAATCCTCAATATATTCGAGCGTACTTGCGGCGCCCGCATGACTTATCATTACAACGTCATCGGCGGTGTGGCCCAAGACCTTCATCCCGATTTCGTGAAAGATGTCAAGGCGTTCCTCCCCGAAATGCGCAAGTCGTTGAAAGAATACCACACCCTTTTCACAGGCAATGTAATCACCGAGCAGAGAATGATTGGTGTGGGCCCGTTGTCGCGCGAAGATGCCATCAGTTACGGCATTTCCGGCCCGTCGGGACGCGCTTCCGGCTGGGCTAACGATATCCGCAAGACTCATCCCTATTCAATTTATTCCGAACTTGATTTCGAACAGGTGGTTCGCACCGACGGCGATTCCTTTGGCCGTTGGATGGTCAGAATGGATGAAGTCCTCGAATCAATTAAGATTATCGAGCAACTTATCGACAATATCCCCGAAGGCGAAATCTGCGCTCCGACGCCCAAAGTGATGAAACTTCCCGCTGGACATTGGTTCCAGCAAGTGGAGGCAAGCCGCGGCGCAATAGGTTTCTATATCGAAAGCGACGGTGGCACGACGCCTGTGCGCGTTAAAATCAACTCGCCGTGTTTCCCCTTGGCGGGAATTGTCGACCACCTGACCCGCGGCGCGAAAATCGCCGACCTTATCACTATCGGCGGGTCGCTCGACTATGTTGTCCCCGACATCGACCGTTAACAACAAAACTGATTATAAAACGAACAAACGAATAATATATGTTTGAGATTTCACGACTGACAGGTTGGCTGCATGAGTTACTCTCCTCGTTTATGCCCGGGTGGCTGACGACGACGGTGGAATGTGTGCTCATCGGCGCCGTGATATTGGTGCTGTACGCCCTCCTTGCCTTGTTCTACATCTATTTCGAACGCCGTGTGTGTGCATTCTTCCAGTGCCGCTTGGGCCCGAACCGTGTGGGTCCGCTCGGTCTGTTGCAAAGTTTCGCCGACATGTTCAAAATCCTCATCAAGGAGATTATTTCGCTGAAGAATATCGACCGATTCCTTTTCGCGTTGGCTCCTTATTTGGTTATTATCGCTTCGGTGATGGCGTTCGCGGTGCTCCCTTGGGGTAACGGACTTCAAATCATCGATTTCAACATTGGCATCTTCTTCCTGATTGCCGTTTCGTCGATAGGTGTGCTCGGAATATTGTTGGCAGGATGGTCGAGTAACAATAAGTTTACCCTTATCGGCGCTATACGTTCAGGCGCGCAGATGATTAGTTACGAATTGTCGATAGGCCTCTCCGTCCTGACGATGGTGGCTCTTGCCGGCACGATGTCTGTTACGGGCATTGTCGAAGCGCAGACCGATTTGTGGTTTATCTTCAAAGGCCATATTCCCGCAATCATCGCGTTTATAATTTATATGATTGCCGGCACTGCCGAAACCAACCGCGGCCCGTTCGACCTCCCCGAAGCCGAAAGCGAACTGACGGCAGGTTATCACACTGAGTATTCGGGCCTGCATTTCGGCTATTTCTATCTTGCAGAATATCTCAATCTCTTCATAGTGTCGGGTGTGGCAGCGCTGCTTTTCTTCGGCGGCTGGGCTCCCCTCCACATTCCCGGATGGGAAGGTTTCAACGGCGTGATGGACTGGATTCCTTCGTGGCTCTGGTTTATCGGCAAGGCAATATTCCTCTCTTTCGTGATTATTTGGTTTAAGTGGACATTCCCCCGTCTGCGTATCGACAACCTGCTCGCCCTCGAGTGGAAATATCTTCTGCCCATCAACCTATTCAATCTTGTATTGATGGTGGTTGTAATCATTTACGGACTTCACTTCTAATAAAATATAAATACTAAATACGAATCGCAATGAGCGAAAAATACGGAAAAATAACCCAGATAATCGGACCGGTTGTTGATGTCGCGTTTGAAGGCGACAACATAACCCTTCCGGAGATTTACAACGCTGTGAAAGTGCTTCGCCCCGACGGCGAGCCCGTGATGCTCGAAGTGGAGCAGCATATCGGCGAAGACACTGTCAGATGTGTCGCTATGGACTCTACCGACGGTCTTCAGCGCGGCCTTCAAGCGGAGAACCTCGGTCGGCCGATTTCGGTGCCCACCGGCGAGCAGGTGAAAGGTCGTCTGCTCAATGTTCAAGGTGCCCCCATCGACCACTTGCCCGACCTCTCTCGCGACAATGATCGCCCAATCCATCAACCCTCGCCCGAATTTGACGACCTTACCATCGGCACGGAAATTCTTCCTACCGGTATAAAGGTGATTGACCTTCTCGAGCCTTATAGCAAGGGCGGTAAAATCGGTTTGTTCGGCGGTGCCGGTGTAGGTAAGACCGTGCTAATCATGGAACTTATCAACAACATCGCCAAAGGACACGACGGTTTCTCGGTGTTCACAGGAGTAGGGGAGCGTACCCGTGAAGGTAACGACCTTCTCCGTGAAATGATTGAGAGCGGCGTCATGAAGTATGGCGATAAGTTTAGAAAAGGATTGGAGGAAGGCAAATGGGACCTTTCGGAAGTTGACATGAAAGAAGTGGCAAATTCGCAGGCTACGCTTGTGTTCGGCCAGATGAACGAACCCCCGGGAGCACGTCTTCGTGTGGCTCTTGCAGGTCTTTCTGTCGCCGAGCAGTTCCGCGACCAAGACGGCGGAGGTAAGGACATCCTTCTCTTCATCGACAACATCTTCCGTTTCACCCAAGCCGGTTCGGAAGTGTCGGCACTTCTCGGACGTATGCCCTCTGCCGTAGGTTACCAACCCACATTGGCATCGGAAATGGGTAAACTTCAAGAGCGCATCACATCGACGAAGAACGGTTCAATCACTTCGGTTCAGGCTATCTACGTGCCTGCCGACGACTTGACCGACCCTGCCCCTGCAACGACATTCTCCTTCCTTGACGCTACGACGGTGCTTAGCCGTAAAATCGCCGAGTTAGGTATCTATCCCGCAGTTGACCCGCTTGATTCCACGTCGCGAATCCTCGACCCGCACATTATCGGCGAGGAACACTACAACACGGCTCAAGCCGTCAAGCAACTTCTCCAAAAATACAACGAACTTCAGGATATCATCGCCATTCTCGGTGTTGACGAACTCTCCGACGAGGACAAACTCGTTGTGAGCCGCGCTCGCCGTGCCCAGCGTTTCCTCTCTCAGCCGTTCCATGTCGCAACCCAGTTCACCGGTCTTCCCGGTGTGATGGTGCCCATTGAAGAGACAATCCGCGGCTTCAAGATGATTCTTTCGGGCGAAATGGACGAATATCCCGAACAGGCGTTTATGAACAAGGGCACAATCGACGAGGTCATCGAAGACGGTCGTCGAATGCTCGCTGAAGTGCAATAACATCGAAAAAAATTCCGAAATAATGACACTAAGAATCATATCCTCTACCGACACCCTTTTCGACGGAGAAGTGACATCGGTCACGCTCCCCGGGGCGAAGGGCAGTTTTATGGTGCTCCAAAACCATGCGTCGCTTGTTTCTACGCTTGTGGCGGGTAAAATCGTCTATGTCGTCGATGACTCGCCTGTCGAAATCGAAGTGAGCGGTGGATTAGTGGATGTCGATAACAATGTGGTGTCGGTTTGTATATTCTGATGAAACGACTGATTATTTACATATCGATTTTGCTCATTGCGGCGCTGATGGCAATCGGCTATGTCCGCACCGAAGTTCCCGAAGGCTCAAAAGTCAATCCTACAGAGATTATCTTTGAGCACCTCGGCGACGCTTACGGTTGGGAATTGCCGTTCAACCACGACCTGCGCATTCCGTTGCCCATTATCATCCGTGCGGAGGACGGCTCGTGGCATTGCTTCAGTTCGTCGCGCGTGGCTCACGGCGCTGTTTACGACCGCTTCGCAATCGGCGGCGAAGGTAGTGCCTACAAGGGCAAAGTCGTTGAATTGCGTGCCGATGGCACCGAATATCGCCCGTTCGACTTCTCTATAACGAAAAATGTGGCGGCGTTGATTGTCACGGTTATTATTGTGTCGTGGATTTTCCTGTCGCTCGCCCGTTACTATCGTCGAAACGGCATGAAAGCCCCCCGCAAATTCAAAGGTGCGGTGGAAGCCCTCGTTGATTTCATCTATGTGGGTATAGTCAAGCCGATGCTAAAGGAGAAGGCTTCGAAGTTTGCCCCCTACCTGATGACGGTGTTCATGTTCGTCTTCGTGGCGAACTTGCTCGGGCTGGTGGTAATCTTCCCCGGCGGCGCTAACTTGACAGGCAATATCGCTATCACGATGGTGTTGGCATTGTTCACGTTCTTTATGACAAACGTGTTCGGTACAAAACATTATTGGAAAGACATCTTCTGGCCTGACGTTCCACTATGGCTGAAGTTCCCTATACCGATTATGCCCGTTATCGAGGTGTTCGGCGTGTTCACTAAGCCGGCGGCGTTGACTGTCCGTCTTTTCGCGAACATGATGGGCGGCCACATGATTGTCATCGTGTTGACACTTTTGATTTTCATTTTCGCGGCTATGAACATTTGGGTCGGTGCGGCCACTTCAGTGGTGTCGATTCTCTTCTCGGTGTTCATGCTGTTGATAGATGTTCTTGTCAGTTTCATCCAGGCATTCGTATTCACGATGCTATCCACATTATTTATTTCGCTCGCTCAAGAGGGCGGACATCACGAAGAAGCAATAAAAGAATAATAAATAAAACTTAATAAATAACAATTTAAATTACAACGAATTATGTTAGCAATGATTTTAGCAGCAATTGATGGAATGCTCGGTATCGGAGCATGTGTTGGTGCAGGTTTGGCAGCAATCGCAGCCGGCTTGGGAATCGGTAAAATCGGTGCGTCGGCAATGGAAGCCATAGCACGTCAACCCGAATCGACAGGCGATATCCGCAGTAATATGATTGTCATCGCCGCCCTCGTCGAAGGTGTGGCTCTTTTCGCAGTCATCGTCTGTGTCCTTTCATTATTCCTCTAATCTGCCTAAAGTCGCCCTTCGCGGGCGGCTAAGGCTTTTATTACGAATAATCAACTAATTAGCAACTCAAATGGAACTTTTCACTCCTGAATTCGGATTGGTGTTCTGGATGTTCGTGTCGTTTGCGATTCTGTTTTTCATTCTCGCTCGATTCGCATGGCCTTATATCCTAAAATCAATTGACGAACGAGCAAAGATGATCGACGAAGGAGTTGAGAAAACGCGTCAAGCGGAGGAGTCGCTCGCGAATGCCAAACTCATAGCCGAACGCTATGAAAAAGAGGCCATCGCCCGCCAGACGGAAATTCTGCGCGAGGCCGACCGCATGAAGACTCAAATCATCGAGGAAGCCCGCAGTCAGGCATCTGTCGAGGCCAAGAAGGTGATGGATGCGGCGCAGGTGTCGATAGAGCAGATGCGTAAAGAGGCCGAAGCGCGCATGCGCGACGAGGTCAGCACTCTTGCCATCGACATTGCCACGAAAGTGGTGCGTCAGCAAATGGCCGACAATGAGGCCCAATCGCGATTGGTCAACACTCTGCTCGACGAGATAAGTGAAAACTGATTCAATACGCTTGCAAAATGAATGAAGGCCTGATTCCGAATCGATATGCAAAGGCTTTGCTGAAGTTCGCCACCGAGTGCGGACTGACTGAGCGCGTATATCAGTTGATGCTCAATCTCGACGCGAGTTTCGTGGCAGAAAAGGGTTTGACGGCTGTGGTCAGAAATCCGTTTATCGCCGATGACGATAAGACATCGTTGCTCACGACGGCTGCCGGCGCCACGCCTGACGACACCTGTTTCGCCGACTTCTTGACTCTTCTTGTCCGCAACGGCCGATTGCCGCTTACCCGCGAAATCGCACTTGCCTACTGCTCGCTTTATCGCAAGGCAAACGATATCCGCGTGGTGGAAGTGACAACGGCCTATCCGGTCGATGCCGAAGAGCGCGGCCGCCTCGAAGCACTTGTGAAAAAACAGGTGGGCGCTTCGAAGGTGGAAATGAATTTTATCGTCGCTCCCGACATCATCGGCGGCTTCGTCATCACTATCGATTCGCGTCGTCTCGACGCTTCTATCACCAATCAATTAAAACAATTGCGTCAGCAACTTATTAGTAAATAGAATAATGAACAATCCCAGTGAGATTTCAGAAATATTAAAGCAGCAACTGCTCACGGTCAATTCCAAAGTGTCGTTCGAAGAGGTCGGTACGGTACTCGAAGTGGGCGACGGCGTGGCTCACGTCTATGGTCTTGAAAATGTTTGCGCCAACGAACTCGTAAAGTTCGAAAACGGCGTGACGGGCGTGGCGATGAACCTTGAAGAGAGCAATGTGGGTGTGATTCTGCTTAACGACGTCGATAGCGTCACGGAGGATATGAAAGTGCGCCGCACAGGCGATATCGCTTCAATTCCCGTCGGCGAAGGTCTGCTTGGGCGCGTCATAAATGTGCTCGGCGAACCCATCGACGGCAAAGGTCCGATTGAAGGCGAACGTCTTTTGATGCCACTCGAGCGTAAAGCCCCTGGCGTTATCTTCCGTCAGCCGGTGAAACAGCCGCTCCAGACCGGTATCAAGGCAATCGACTCGATGGTGCCCATAGGTCGCGGTCAGCGTGAACTTATCATCGGCGACCGTCAAATCGGCAAGACAGCCATCGCTATCGACACTATTATTAACCAGCGCTCCAATTATGAGGCCGGCAAACCCGTATATTGTATATATGTGGCTATCGGACAGAAAGCATCGTCGGTTGCTTCAACCGTTGAAGAACTCCGCAAAAACGGTGCCCTCGACTATACGGTGGTCGTTGCCGCTTCGGCATCCGACTCCGCCGCTATGCGCTATTATTCGCCGTTTGCCGGTGTGGCTATCGGCGAGTATTTCCGCGATACGGGCCGCGACGCCCTTATCATCTACGACGACCTCTCGAAACAGGCTGTCGCTTACCGCGAGATTTCGCTAATCCTTAAGCGCCCCTCGGGCCGTGAAGCATATCCCGGCGATATTTTCTATCTCCACTCGCGTCTGCTTGAGCGTGCCGCTAAGATTATCGAAAATCAGGAAATCGCCGAGGCGATGAACGACCTGCCCGAAGTGTTGAAGTCGCGTGTCAAGTGCGGCGGTTCGCTGACGGCTCTCCCCATCATCGAGACTCAGGCCGGCGACGTCTCGGCATACATCCCCACCAATGTCATCTCCATCACCGATGGACAGATATTCCTTGAAACGGCTCTGTTTAACCGCGGTGTCCGCCCCGCCATCAATGTGGGTATTTCGGTATCGCGTGTCGGCGGTAGCGCCCAGATTAAGCCGATGAAGAAAGTGGCTGGTACGCTGAAAATCGACCAGGCGCAGTTCCGCGAACTTGAATCGTTCACGAAGTTCGGCGGCGATATCGACGCCGTGACGGCACGTACCATCGACAAAGGCCGCAAGAACGAGCGTCTGCTCATTCAGCCGCAGTATTCTCCTATGGCTGTCGAGGAAGAAGTCGCCGTTGTTTATTGCGGAACAAAAGGCTTGCTCGAAAAAGTGCCCATCGAATCAGTAGCGGCATTTGAAAAGCAGTTCCTACAACTTCTCCACGCAAAATATCAGGCAGAAGTGCTCGACGCAATCCGCAACGGTCAGATGACCGAAGAAGTGACCAGTAAAATCGAGGAGGCTGCCGCCGATGTGGCCGCAAGTTTTCAGAAATAAGTGAATAACGACAACAAATAATGGCTACGCTCAAAGAACTTAACCGCCGAATCGGCTCGGTGGCGTCGACGGAGAAAATTACAGGCGCGATGAAGTCGATTTCTTCGACGAAGATGCACAAGGCGATGCGCGATTTGCGCCGTCTGCAGCCTTTCCGTCAACAGATTTCGTCGATTTTCGCCAACATACTTTCCTCCGACGCGGAATTTACCTCGCCGCTGCTCGAAGTCCGCGAGGTGAAGAATTGCGCCGTCGTCGTATTCGGTAGCGACAAAGGACTCTGTGGTGCCTACAATACTAATATTATCAAGGCGCTGCAGAAAATAGTCGACGACCTTCATTCGACCTATCCCGGAGCCAACGTGACGGTGTTGACCGTAGGCGAGAAGATGCTAAAGGCGGCAAACAAACTTCGCAATACCGCCGTCGCTCCTGCCGAAGGCGTTCATCCCGAATCGGGGGGCGACACCGTCAACACTTTCTCCTTGTCGTTGCAGCAAAGGTTTATCGACAAAGAGTTCGACCGTGTGGATTTGGCTTACATGTCGTTCAAGAGCATCGGCCGTCAACGGTTCGCAACATCCGAATTGTTGCCTGTCTCGGTCGAGGCTTTGGCTGCCGAGGTGTCTAATTCGGCGAAGTTCCGTCCTTATCTGTTCGAGCCCGACCCGACATCGATTTTCGCTTCGGCATTGCCGATGTATTTGATGTCGGTCATGCAGGACATTTTCGTCGAAAACAAGGCGTCGGAAGAAGCCGCTCGCGTCATGGCAATGCAGAGCGCCAACGACAACGCCAAAAAACTCCTCGAGCAATTGCGCCTCGAATACAATAAATTACGTCAACAAAGCATCACCACCGAACTGCTCGACATCTTGGGCGGTCAGGTGCGATGACCACATTATAAACAATAAGAAATCAACATCTCCGACAAATCTGACATATCACCGACATGGGAAGTGTAAAAGATTATTTTTCGTCATTCACAACGGGCTTTATCAGTCTCGTTAAGGGAATGGCTGTCACGGGCAAGGAATTTGTCACTCCGAAACTCACGGAAGAATACCCCGACAATCGTAAGGAAGGTGTAGCCGCGGACCGTTTCCGTGCCGCGCTCACTTTGAAATACGATGAGGAAGGCCGTCACAAATGTATAGCTTGCGGCATTTGCCAACGCAACTGCCCCAACGGTTCGATTGAAATCGTCAAGCGAGTCGTGACCACACCCGATGGGAAGAAAAAGCAGAAACTCGACCGCTATGTATACAATATCGGCAGTTGCACATTCTGCCGCCTTTGCGTTACTTCCTGCCCGCAGGACGCTCTCGAGTTCTCCAACGATTTCGAACAGGCCGTTTTCACCCGTGACAAACTTTTCAAGCAACTCAATTATCTGCCTGAAAAAGACGAGCCTATGCCCGAACCGAAACCGGCCGTCGAGGTTGCAGCCAAGCCTGCTCCTCAAGTCGAGGCTCCTGCCGCCGACAAGCCCGACATCGTTGCGGAAATCCGTCAGAACTTCGAAAAGATTGACAAAATCAACGCTGCCCGCAAGCCTGGTCAGCCCGACGCAGTAGCCGCGAAGATTCAGGAAAAAGTCGATGCCCTTCAGCAGAAAATCGACCAAATCGTGGCTGCCGCTTCCGCCGACGAGCGCAAGGCGATAGCCGCAGAATGGCCTCAATTGGTGCCTGCAGCCGCTCCGGCAGAAGCAGCACCCGAAGCCCCGGCAGAGTCGGAGATTGTAGCCGAAATCGGCGAAAATGCCGCTAAACTTGCGAAATTGCAGAAAGCCGACCTCTCGACGCTACCCGCGCCCGCGGCGGCTAAATTGAAAGAAAAAGTTGATGCCTTAAAGGTGAAAATCAACGAATTGATGGCTAAAGCGTCGGCCGACGAACTTGCCCAAATCAAGGCAAAATTCCCCGACATCGCACCCGAAGCAGAAAACAAAAACTAAAATTACGATATGGATTCAGTAGGTAGTTACATCATTTATGGCATAATCGCGCTGTCGATTGTCGTATTCTCCGTGCTGACAGTGACCACACGGAAAATACTTCGCTCCGCGACCTACTTGCTATTCACGCTCTTTGCGACTGCCGCCCTTTATTTCGTGCTCGACTACGAGTTTTTGGGCGCTGTGCAGATTGCCGTGTATGCGGGAGGTATAGTTGTGCTGTTCGTGTTCTCCATTCTTCTCACGTCGCGCCCTGGCGACAACAGTGAGAAATTAGCCTCAAAACGCCGAGGAATTGGAATTTTGGCGGCATTGGCAACGCTCGCGATGGTGGGTGTGGCCATTTTCTTCCACTTCTCGAAGTGTGAACTTTGCCCCCCTGTTGAAAATTCCGCATCGCTGGATATGTCAACGATAGGCTCAATCCTGCTCGGCACGGAGAAATTCCAATATCTCCTTCCCTTTGAGGCAATAAGTGTGTTGTTATTAGCATGTATAAT
>JAFZPB010000098.1 GCA_017552595.1 Muribaculaceae bacterium | reverse complement strand
ACATCGTCTTTGGCTCACGATTTTGAGGTTGATGGCATTTATTATGTTATAAATTCTAATAGAACCTCGGTGCGCGTTTCTTATGATGATCAATATTTAAATGAATATGAAGGTTCTGTCATCATTCCTCCGACGGTAACATATTCAAACACGACTTATTCCGTAACTTCGATTGGTAATAATGCTTTCCGCTATTGTAGTTATTTGGCTTCCGTGACAATTCCCAACTCGATCACGTCGATTGGCGACAATGCTTTCGGTGAATGCGGCTTGTCATCAATTGAAATCCCCAATTCCGTTACTTCAATTGGATTGGAAGCTTTCTACAATTGCATTTATTTATACTCGTTGACCATCCCCAACTCTGTCACAGAGATTGGTTCTAGGGCTTTCTATGGCTCCGCCTGGTTTGACAAACAACCAGATGGACTTGTTTATGCAGGGAAAGTCGCTTATGAATATAAAGGAACAATGCCTTCCGGCACTTCTTTAACTATAAAAGAGGGAACGGTTTCAATATCATATAGTTGTTTCTCTGGTTGCAGCGGCTTGACTTCAGTGACTATCCCCAAATCCGTTACTTCTATTGGCGATTTTGCTTTCTCTGGTTGCAGCGGCTTGACATCGGTGACAATCCCCAACTCCGTCACTTCGATTGGCAATTCTGCTTTCTCATACTGCAGCGGATTGACTTCGATTGTAGTTGAGCAGGGAAATACAATGTATGACTCGCGGAATAATTGTAACGCCATTATTAAAACGAGCAACAATGAGTTGATATGTGGTTGTAAAAACACGGAAATTCCCAACTCCGTCACTTCGATTGGCGGTTTTGCTTTCTATAATTGCCGCGGCTTGACTTCTATTGAAATTCCCAACTCCGTTACTTCAATTGGCGATTGTGCTTTCTACGGTTGCGACGGCTTGACTTCGGTAACTATTCCCAACTCCGTTACTTCGATTGGCAAGTCTGCTTTCGAATATTGCAGCGGATTGACTTCTATTACCATCCCAAACTCCGTCATTTCGATTGGCGGTTTTGCTTTCTATAATTGCCGCGGCTTGAAATCAGTGACAATTCCCAGCTCCGTCACTTCTATAGGGGAAAGAGCTTTCTTTGGTTGTAGTGGTTTGATGTCAATAATTGTTGAAGCTGGAAATGCGGTGTATGACTCGCGAAATAACTGCAACGCGATTATTGAAACATCTACGAACTCTCTTTTAGTAGGATGTGAAAATACGGAAATTCCCAACTCAGTCACTTCTATAGGGCATAGAGCTTTCTTTGGCTGTAGCGGATTGACATCTGTTGACATTCCCAACTCCGTCACCGAAATTGGCGCTAATGCTTTCCAAGACTGCACTAGTTTGACTTCAGTGACAATTGGCAACTTCGTCTCAAAGATTAGCGCGGATGCTTTTCGAGGTTGTAGTGACTTGAAATCGATGACCATCCCCAACTCCGTTACTTGGTTAGGCAGTAGTGCTTTTAGAGACTGCAGCGGCTTGACATCCGTGACTATCGGCAACTCAGTCACTTGGATTGGCAGTTTAGTTTTCTCTGGTTGTGGTGGATTGACATCTGTGACTAATTTTGCGTCAAATCCACAGACAATATCATCTGACGTCTTTTCTCAAGTTGATGTTTCGTCCTGTTTATTATTTGTCCCTGCCGAGAGCGTTTCCGCTTATCAAGCAGCAAATGTGTGGAAAAACTTTAGAGTTCGGGCTATTTCTGCAGTTCCCGCTAAACCATCGTTCTCTCCAGAGCCGGGAACGTATTACAAAGTGGTAAATATTTCCATTACATCGGAAACACCTGGTGCAGAAATCCACGTCACTTTCCGCGGAGAAACACCGACCGCCGATTCGTTCTTGCTTACAAAAGAACTGACACTTACAAAATCTTACACAATTAAAGCTGTGGCAATCAAAGATGGAGTTTCATCCGAAGTGGTGACAGGTGAATATATAATCACCGATGAGCCTATTATCGAACCCGACCAATTTGTATTCACAAAGGTGATGGAAACGAACGATGATATGGTGGCATCATCAAATGGCAGATTCTCAACTGGATATGACAACGCAGTGTATGTGACTGACAAATCCGCAGGCACCATCTATAAATACGATGCTTCAGGCAATCGTTCCGAGTTTACTAGTGGATTACCTTCGGGTATCGGTTCGGCAATAACTTCCGATGATGCAGGGAACATTCTTATACAAAACGGATGGGCTGGAGCCGGCGGTGCTAAGAACTGGATTATCATCGAACCCGACGAAACACGCTACGACCTCACTATCAATTATGACGGTTCGGGAGTAAATGCGGCTCGTCTTGACGCTTCTGGCCGCATCGTAGGCAACGTTCTTTCTCAAGAGGGTGCATATTGGTGCTTGTTGCCTGGAAACGGAACAAACGGAGCAGTAATTAAACTTGTCAATGGCGAACAGGTGTCAATCACACCTGTCGAATCAGGATTTACCGCTGACTACACAGCTATAGCCCAGCCTGTATTTAGCGGAGTATCAGACTATGATGAGGACCCGACTTCGGGATGGGCATTCCGCAAGAGAGGAAATGGCTCAATCACGCGAGACGTGGCACGTTCCTACTCCGACGGTTTCGACATATTCAAACTAGGCGAAAATACTTACACCGTTGAACCTATAGGCACAAACTATTGCGATGGATATGCTATTTTCCAAGATGGCGTGGCCGAACCAGTAGCAGTGAAAGAAGAAACTATAAGCAGCGGTTCGCAGAGATTCCAGTCGTTGACGGCCCGAGTTAGTGAGGACGGAACTTACGCAACTATCTATCAAAATGTTTCCGGCTATTGTGCGTCGATTTATCAGTTCGGCATGCCGCCAACAGGCGTGGATAAAGTTTCTACCAGTGATGAGGCAAGTGTCGTTTCAACCGCCTATTATAATTTGCAGGGTGTACGTGTCATGAACCCCGCAGCAGGCCAAATCCTCATCAAGGTCAACACATTGTCGAATGGTCAAATTCGTGCTTCGAAAATCGAAGTGAAATAACGAGAGAATTAGTAATAATGATCTTCATATTGAAGCGTCAGCCCTGTCGTTTATTGGCAGGGCTGATGTCTTCTAATTCTTAGATTACATTTCCTGTTGTTCATTGTTGTCTGCCTTATTTTCCCGTCGCGAAGCCTAATTATGCATTGTGCATTATGCATTATGCATTAAAGCAGGGGTTAGAGTTCGACGACGGTTATTCCTGCGCCGCCGAATTGGACATGCTCGTCGTGGAATTTCTCCACGCCCGCCACTGTTCGCAGGTATTGGCGGATTGACTGGCGGAGGGCTCCAGTGCCTGTGCCGTGAAGGATGCGCACTTTCTTGACGTTGAATTGCAGTGCGTCGTCGATGAAATATGTGACGGCTTGAATGGCTTCGTCGGCACGCATGCCGCGCACATCGATTTCATCACGGAATTCGAGTTGGCGTTGGCGCAGGTTGTCGCGGGTGGTGGCGCTGACAAACGATGCCGCTTGTCCTGCCGATACTGTCGGTCGGTCATCGGTGGGTGTCAGTCGGTCGATGGCGACGGTGGTCGACAACGCTCCGAATTCGACGGTCGCTTTCTTCCCTTCGATGGAAATCACCTTGCCTATGGTGCCTTTGCCGTCAAGACGCACAAACGCGCCGACGGCGACAACTGTCGGCGATGTCGGTTTTTTTGCCGCTTTCTTTTTGGGTTTCGGCGCTTTTTTGAGAATCTCGTTTTCGGGCATCGTATCGGGGTTGGCTATGTCGCGATGCTCTTCGGCTAGGCGTCGGCGCGCTTCGAGGGTGCGCTCGCGTTCGGCCTGGGCTGTACGGATTTCGTGGATTGTGCGCTCGATGGCGGCGTTGCTCTTTTCGATGATGCCCTTCGCCTCCTCCTTCGCTTCGCGGAGAATGGCGTTGCGTTTCTCGCGGAGTTCGTCGGCGTCGGCCTCATAGCGTTCGAGCAGGCTGTCGAGTTTTTTCTCTTTCGCCTTAATTTCCGCGCGTTTGTTTTCCCAATATTTTTTGTCGCGGTTTATGTCGAGCAGGTAGCGGTCGATGCTGACATATTCGCTGCCTACGATTTCTTCGGCCACGGCAAGAATTTCGGAAGGCAGACCCGTTTTTCGGGCGATTTCGATTGCGAACGAACTGCCCGGGTTGCCGATGGAGAGTTGGAACAGTGGACGCATCGCCTGTCGGTCGTAGAGCATTGAACCGTTGACGAGCCCGGCGGTGTCATGGGCGAAATTCTTCAGATTTTGGTAGTGCGTGGTGACGACGCCCCACATCTTCTTGTTGTTGAATTCCTGCAGGGTGGCTTGGGCGATAGCACCGCCGATTTGCGGTTCGGTACCCGAGCCCATTTCGTCGATAAGGATAAGTGTGGCTCGGTCGCCGTAACGGAGAAATGCCTTCATGTTCATCAGGTGCGACGAATAGGTCGAAAGGTCGTTGTCAATCGACTGGTCGTCGCCTATATCGATGAATATATTTGAGAAAACGCCGATGTGGGAGTTCTCATATACCGTGGGCAACACTCCGCATTGAATCATGTATTGGATAAGCCCAACGGTTTTCAAACACACCGATTTGCCGCCGGCATTCGGGCCGGAAATGACGAGGATGCGGTCGCGGCTTGTAAGTGTGATGTTCAGTGGAACAGGCTCTTTGCCTTGTCGTGCAAGCGACGCTTTCAGCCCGGGATGAACGGCGTGGTACCACTCGAGTTCGCGCCGTTGCTCGATCACTGGCAAACGCCCGTCAACGTCGCGGGCATAGCAGGCTTTCGCGTGAACGAAGTCGAGATGTCCGAGGGCGTCGTTCGACGACAGGATTTCGTCGGTATGGGGGCGGATATCGTCGGTGAGTGCGGCGAGGATGCGCGCGATTTCACGTTGCTCGTCGAATTGAAGTTGACGTATGCGGTTGTTGGCTTCGACGGCTTCGGCAGGCTCGATAAATACCGTCTGGCCAGTCGAAGAAATGTCGTGGATGATGCCGTTGATGCGTCGTTTGTCGCGAGAAGGCACAGGCACGACAAGTCGGCCGTCGCGTATTACGGCGGCGGTGTCGTCATCGATGATACCTTCTTGACGGCAATGGGCTATGATGCGGCGCACAATCCCGTTGATTGAACCTGTGGCTTGGCGGATGTCGTCGCGGATTTCCTTCAGCGCAGGCGAGGCGTTGTCTTTGACTTCGCCGAAACGGTCGAGAACATTGTCGATGAGGGCTATTATGTCGGGGAAAGTGATGAGCGAGGCGGCGCGGGCGTCGAGTATGGGGTAGGGGACGGTCTCCTCCGTTCGCAGGCGTCGGAAGAAAGAGGCTATGTTCACTCCCGTTTGCAGCGACGAACGAAGACGGTGGATTTCCTCCGCCGTCAGCACGCTTCCCGCCACTGCCAAACGCCGCAACTGCTCGGTGGTGTCGGTCAGCCCTTCGAGCGGAAACGCCTCCTCGGAGGTGATGAGGGCGAGCATTTCGGCTGTTTCGTTAAGGTTGTCGGCAACGGTGCGGAAGTCGCGGGCGAAGCGCATCTTACCTGCGGCGGCAGTGCCGAGCGACGAATGACAACGCTGCGCGATTTCCTGTCGCACGGCGTCGAAGCCCACTTTCGATTCGAATGTGTCGGGATAAATCATTGTATTCAGGCGAGCATCCACAACGGCTCGCACCGCAAAGATACTGCTTTCGGGGGATAAATCCACATATGACGCCGTTTTTTTTGTACTATAATCGAATTATTACTACCTTTGTTGGTGAAACATATAAATATTGAGAAATGATACGACACGTTGTTACATTCCGTCTGCGGGGCGACGAAGCCGAGCGCAAAGCCGCCGCCGAGAAATTCAAAGAGGCAATTGAGGCTTTGCCCGAAGTGATTGACGTACTGAAAAAAGTTGAAGTCGGTATAAACATGAATCCCGCCGAATCGTTCGACATGGCACTTATAGCCGAGGCCGAAACGCTTGCCGATGTCGCCGCCTATTCGGCGCACCCCGCCCACGTAGCGGCCGTCGGAATCATCAAGCCGATGATAGAGTCGCGCACCTGCGTCGATTACTCCGTTTGTTAAAAATTCGGAAATGTTGTCCGATTTCTCTCCTTTTTATGCGAATTAACCGCAAATAGTATTAAATTTGTGGAAAATATATTAAACTTTTTTCGTCTGGCAAGGTCAAAGGCGTAAAAGAAAACTATAACAAAACGTATTAACGCTTAAAATTTGAATGAAAATGGAAGCAAAGAGATTTTTTTCATTAGTTCTTGTGGGTACGCTTGGCGTGTCGGCTATGACTGCGCAAAGTTACTACGACGACGACCTTTACGCTCCCAAACAAAGTAGCAAGACAACCAAGACTACTGTCACTCCGACCATCGGCACCAACTACGGCAGCGGTTACTACTATGAGACTCCGCGCCATACCGGTGACTATGCTTCGGCTGATTCCTACTATTTCGATTCGGGTTCGACCCGCGACGTCGATGAATATAACCGTAGATATGTCAGCACGGTTACCCCTCTCGATTCGGCCTCGCTCGACTCGGCTCTCTACGACGATTTCACTTATACTCGTCGCATTGAGAAGTTTTACAATCCCGACATTGTCAGCGGCTCGGGCGACCAAGCCTTGATTGACTATTATAGCGCCCCGCAAATCAACGTTTATGTTGACAATGATCCTTTCTGGTGGGGCTATAATTGGCGTTGGGGTTCGCTCTACTGGGGTTATCCCTATTATGGTTATTACTCGCCCTTCTATTGGGACTATCCCTATTATTGGGGATGGGGCTGGGGATGGAGTTATCCTTGGCGTCCCGGTTGGTATGGACCTGGCCCGGGTCCCGGCCCGCATCATGGTCCTGGCGGTCCTGGCGGCTACTATGGCTACCATCGTTCCTCACCCGGTGCAAGCCGACCCTTCGGCTTAGGCGCTGGCGGCGGACGCGGCAACCGTGTCGGCATCGGTGGCAACAACCACAATGGTGGCCCCGGCTATCGTAACAGCAGTGGTTTCGGTGGCAACAGCGGCTCTGTCGGCGGACACCGTGTAGGCGGATACCGTCCTTCGCAAGGCTCGTCAGGCTCGGGATATCGCCCGTCGACCGGCTCGGGAGGCTATCGTCCTTCGACAAGTTCGGGCTATCGCGACAACCGTTCAAATAGTGGCTCTTCATTCGGGAAATCCACAACCGCACCGTCATCGACATCTCGCGGCAGTTCCAGCGGCTATCGTCCCTCAAGTTCGGGCAGTTCCAGCGGTTCGAGCAGCGGCGGCCACAGAAGTGGCGGTGGATATAGCGGCGGTGGATATAGCGGCGGCGGTCACAGCGGTGGCGGCTTCGGCGGAGGCCATGGCGGTGGCGGAGGCCACGGTGGTGGCGGCGGAGGCGGACATCGTCGTTAATCCCGACCGTCTTTCCTGAAATCGCTTACTCAAAGGTATTTAATTGACTTATTAACAGATAAATCATATTAACGTCATGAAAAAGATATTATTTACAATAGCCGCTATATCTCTTCCGATGTTGCTTTCGGCTCAAAGTGCAATCGACGCGAATTTGTTCGCACAACCCGACTTGCGGGGAACGGCACGGTTCGTCGGTATGGCAGGAGCGTTCGGAGCACTCGGTGGCGACCTCTCCTCGCTCAACCAGAACCCTGCAGGCGTCGGCGTCTATCGCGGCAGCGAAGTGGGCATCACATTCGATGTCGACGGGCAATCGGTCGAATCGAGAACAGCGACCGCTACCGACAAACTGACGCAGACAAAGTTCATCTTTGCGAACGCCGGATATGTCGGCACGGCAAACATCAACGACGAGGGCACACAAACCCTCTCGTGGGGCGCTTCTTATTCCCGCCTTGCATCGTTTAACCGTCAATATCGCGGACGCGGCATGTCGCTCAACGGCAACTCGCTCTCCAACTATATCGCAGAGGTTACGAACGCTGGCGGTTGGACTGAAAAAGACTTGGAAACGACCCACACTTACGACCCGTATCGTGACTATCCCTACGCTCCGTGGCTGTCGATTTACGCCTACGACTCCTACTTAATCAACCCCGACGAATCGGGCAAGAATTTCCAAGGATTGGCAAAAGCGGGTACGACAGGCGACGCCAACTTTGATGTCCGTGAAAGAGGTTTCAACGACGAATATTCGTTCAACATCGGCGGTTCGGTCAACTCCACATTCTATTGGGGTATCGGCTTCGGCATTAACGATTTTGAGTTGAATTCATATACTTTCTACGACGAGCAACTTTACAACGCTTATGACCCGGGCAACGGCGGCACTGGCCCCGGCTACTTCTCGATGGACAACTGGCGTGTGGTTCGCGGAACCGGTTTCAACGTCAAAGGTGGTATCATCTATCGTCCGACAAACGAACTCCGTTTCGGTATCGCAGCCCACACTCCGACATGGTACGACTTCCGTGAGAACTACTACACAAGCGGCTCGTATTCCTTCGGCTCAGGTCTGCAGTCTGATGCCCACAACTATCCCGAAACAAATAATGGCTATGATGCCGACTTCTGTTACTTCTATCGTTCGCCGTGGCGTTTGATGCTGTCGGCAGCAGGAGTGGTAGGCGGTCGTGCCATCGTAAGTTTCGACTATGAGTATGTAGGACAACAAAATGCCGCAATTTCCGACGATGGAGGCGAATTCCTCGACATACGCGATGACATTCACCGTTACTACAAGGCCGGCAACATCTTCCGCGTGGGTGCTGAATTCAAGGTTACTCCTCAGTTCGCTGTCCGTGCAGGCTACAACTATCAGATGTCGCCCGTCAAGAATGAAGTTCAAGACAACATGATTCCCGTGACGACCTCCGGAATGCAGACATCCTACACCCTCGACAACAACACCCAATACATTACCGCAGGTTTGGGTTATCGTTGGGAAAACTTCTACGTCGACGCAGCCTATGTCCACAAGAAACGCGAATCGGTTTACCACGCCTTCTCGCCCTCTTCGCAACAGGCACCGACGGCTTCGATTACCGACAACAACAATCGTTTTGTACTCTCTTTAGGCTTCAAATTCTAAATAAATTGCTTAGTGTTTTGAGGGCGACGCCACCTTGGCGCCGCCCTCTTTTTTGCACAATATTCCGACAAAAATTGCAAAAAATGACTACTTTTGTCGAAACGGATGTAACATTTCGATGCATCCGACGTGTATAAGATGTAACGATGTGGTTGCGACCACGATTTTATGTGATGTCTGACGAATATTTGACAACAACATTCACCCGTCTTCGCCAACGCTTATCGGCTGTGGCAAAGCGTATTGTCGGTAGTGATGACGATGCCGACGACGTGCTGCAGGACGCTTTCTGCCGCCTGTGGAGCCGCCGCGAATCGTTCGACACACAAAGCCATGCCGACGGTGCGGCGATATTGACCGTCAAAAATTTGAGCATCGACGTCGTCAGAAGTCGCTCGCGTCGTCCGCAAGTGGATATCGACGGGGTGGATTTGCCCGACGATGCCGACGATGCCGACCGCGGCGACCTTCTCAAGGAGGTGGAAACCATCGTCGATTCGGAATTGACCGACCAGCAGCGCGAGATTTTGCGCTTGCGCGAAATCGAAGGTCTTTCTAACGAGATGATT
>JAFZPB010000097.1 GCA_017552595.1 Muribaculaceae bacterium | reverse complement strand
TTTAAAATAGAATGGGTTTGGAACAATCCTGAATTAAGAATTGAATAACGATAATATCCTATGAGATGTAATAACCATTTCTCCACTTGATATGAGAACCACGAACAATGGAACTATATAGTGATACGTTTATTTTTATAACAGTAAAGTATTGGAATTCTATTACCTACGACTAGTTCGCTTTTGAATCCATTTGAAGCACACATAGAAAGCTATTTCTATTGCTATTGCTATCGTTATGATTGGAAGAAGGAAAAGAGAGCCGACAACGTAGAATAGTTCCGTGGAAATCCAGACACCTTCTATGCTCCTAAAGATGTACGGAAACCTATGGGCTTTGCTTTTGCGACAACAGATTTTTTTATTTCGTTGATTGATATCGTTTTAGCCTCAAGCTGTGAAATGGGGAGGAGCAGGGATTTAAGTTGATATGAAATTTGGACGTTGAAGTTGGATTTGTCGGCGAAATATGCTTCGTTTTCCTCTTTAATCTGCTCAAACATAGATAAAAGTTGTTGTTGGCGGAAATTACGATAAATCAGCATCACGACAAGTGCGGCGATGACAATAACGGCAATCAGCCCCACAAACATAATAGTTCTTGATTTTTGTGCGCTTTTCTCTGCGAGTTGCTGGTTTTCGAAAGCGAGGTCGGCTTTAATCATTGCCTGTTGAAGTTGGCCACCCACCAGTTCGTCACGCATCTCATAACGTTGCAAAAGAAGGTCGTGGGCCGTTTTGTTGTCGCCTGATACTTCGGCAACAAACTCGCGTGACTGAATATTTGTTTCGTAATCGGAAACGGGGAACTGTCGGGCAAAATATTTTCCGAGTCGAGCATGTTTAGCCGAGAATAAGCGGCGGCCTTATAGTAAAGCGGTTCGGATTCAGGATTATATCGCGCTCCGAGTTGTGCCGCCTTATCAGCGTAGGCAACGGCGGCATTGTAGTCGCAATAGTCGAAGGAAATACCCGAGAGCAAAATGCAGCATTGGGCGATAAACGTTGAATCGCGATGTTCAATGGCAAGGCTTAAGGCTTTATCGGCAAAATAACGGCAAGAGTCGGCATTGACAAGTTCATAGACAAACGACAGGCTATACTTGCATTTTGCAATTCTCGTCGTGTCGTTGATTGACAAATAGTGGCGCAGGGCTTCACGATAATAATTTATGATTTTAGCGGTATCGACAAAAGCGTTAATCTGATAGAAGTTGGCTATACGCATATTGACATATCCTGCAAGCGCATGGTCGGTTGTGTCCATAGTTGTGGCGGCGAGATTGTACCACTTTACCGCCAAACCGTTGTCGGGGATTTCAACATCTTCGGCTATCAGACCTTTGACAACGTAGGCACGTGAGAGGAAACGGCGGTCGTTAAGATGAGAAATGGCATCGTCGATTAGGGAGTCGTGGGCAACAGTCATAGGAGTGTCGAGCCGATAGTAAGCGTAAGTGCGAACGACATTATCCACAGCCCGCGACACGGGGTCGAGGGCGTCGGGGTCGATGCCTTCAAGAATTTTGGCGGCTTCTGCCGCTTGGTCGTCGGCAATGAAGTCGCGAGGAGCAAAAAGAATGCTATCAACTTCGAGCAGACGACTATCAATTGTCGGATTTCCCGTGCAAGCGGGAAATCCGACAATCATAGCGATAAATATTGCGGATAGCAGACGCATCAAAACGCTTTACTTGAGTACTTTCGTGGCGCGGATGGAGCCATCGGAGAGGGTGGCGACGCGGATTACTACCTGACCTGCCGACGGATTGATGATGCGTTGGCCTTGCAGGTTGTAGTAGCCGACTGCCACTTCACGAGCCGTCGTGCCATCGGCTGCGATGACTTCAACGCCATCGGGGGCATTGGCGTAAACCACGTCGAGGCGGTTGAATTCCAAGTGATAGGTCTCGGATGTGTTGCCGTTGAAGATGAACGCGAGCGAATTGAACTTGATAGGATAGATGCCTATGTCGTTCGGGTCGGCGAACTCGTCGGTATTAAGTCCGAATTCCTTGAGTTCACCTTCGCCGAAATCCTTGATTGCCGATTTGACGGCACGGCCGTTGGCGGGCGTGTTGGAGAAGGTAATCGAGGTGATGTCGCAATTGCCGGGATTCATCTTTACACGATAGCCGTCGGGCAAACTCCAGAGCGTGCGCTCTTGGGTGAGTGTGATTGACGGTCCACGAGTGGAGGAAATGCCGAAGTCGAGGGCGAAACCGCCGTCGGGCAGAGGCGAGACTACGAGGTCCTTGATGTAGGATTTGGAAATTTTGATGGTCGAAATATCAACGCCGTCGAAGAGTGGCACGAAGCGGTCGGTGGGACATTCGACATTCACATTGACCGTTCCAGAGAAACCTTCGACTTCGCCGGTGACGGTGGTCGAACCGTCATTCACGCCTTTGAGGGTGCCTTTTTCGGTGATGGAGGCGACACTGTTATCTGCCGAAGTCCAACTGAAGGCCTCGGCGCTGACGGGCATATATTCGCCGTTGACGATTGAGCGGAGTTCGACATCCCATGAACGATAGTTGTCGATAAGCACATGGTCGTATTTCAGTTCTGTTGGGCTTGAAGCATCGACGCGGGCTGCAATCGAAGCCGTCATGCCGTTGTAGGTGGCGGTTATAGCCTTGTAGCCGTCGCCGTTGCCGAAGAATGTAGTGCCATCGTTGGTGATTTCGCCGAGCGACGGGTCGCACGAGAGGGTGAAACCTTTAACGTCGGTATCGACGAGCACGCCGTATTGGTTATAGCCGTAAATCACAGGCGTATAGAGGCCGTATTTGGGAAGAACGATATCGCGTCCGTAGTCGGCGAAGTCGATTGAGGCGATGGTTTTGTCGGTGACGTTTTCGCCTTCGATTGTTGCGAAGAATGCGTTGCCTACGGCGCGTTCCTGACCGTCGGAGCCGTGGTTGCGGACACCGAGAGCCGACGTGTAGAGCGTCGATGAGCCGCCGCCGTCGACGTTGGTGGCTTCATAAGCGTGGGCGAAGCGCATGATGTCGGCAAGTTGCGATGTGCGCACGCCGTTGGAAATCGACGAGCGACCGTCAACGACCATCATAATAATGGAGTCGTTGGTGACGGAGTGGCCGAGACATGTGCGGGGGTGGAGAGCCGAAGCGTCGCCACGTTCGCCTTCGGTGTCAAGGGTTTGGCCGCCGCCGACGTTTTTCGGGTTGCCCGAGACGATTGAATAAGGCACAACCGACTTGTCGTTGACGAGGCAAATGGAGTTGAATTCGACGATGTCGCCGGCTTTGAGGCCGCCTACGAAGTCGCGTGCACCGATGTTGCCTCCGGTGGTACTTGTACCACGGCCGTGGATGACGAAACCATCGTTGGGGATTACCATGTCGCCGGCGTTGGAAGGCGTTCCGGTCACTTCGAAACGGAATGTGTGTCCGAGAAGGAATTTGTCGCCATCGACGAGTCGGGCGGTCACTTCCTGGCAATATTCGGCGGAGTCGGTCACTTGGTTGGTCGAGCCCCAATAACGCGGGGTGTAGATTGTGATGCCGTTGTTGGGCGAAGCCACGTTCACGCCTTTGAAGAGGCAGGCTTTGTCGCCGCAAGTGGCTGTCGAAGTGTAGTAGTTGATACGTCCCACGTAGGCCACGCCGTCAGTATCGACTGTGAACTGATATTGCGAGTTCGAAGTTTTGTAGGGTTCGCCCTGGACGGTACAGGATGTTGTCGGCGTTCCCACTTTCGAAGAGCCGTTTGTGGCGTTGCCCGAAGTGGTGAAGAAGTCGCCGTTAGTTCCGGCGAAATAGAGTTTGTTGCTGGTGGAGTGGGATTTAGCCATCGAACTGGTGGTGGCAGTTCCCGCCACTTTGTCCTTTGCGCAAACGGCCTCGAATTTGATGCCGCTGACGCGTTTATCTACGGTGAGGTAGAACACTTGGAGGATTTTCGTGCCCGATGTGAGTTCGAGGTGGGTCTGGGTGGTGCCCGGGCCTACTTTTGCGTGATAGAGCGTATCGACGTCGTAGGTGACATCAAGCACTTGAACGGTCGTGCCTTTGGCGTTGGCGACGACTACAGCAAGGAAAAACGCTGCGATAAAGAGTAAACACTTTCTCATGATATATAAGTTTAAATTGTATTCTTCCACAAAGGTAACAATAATTTTGAAAATGAGACAAAAAAAGGCAGCCTAACGGCTGGAAATTTTTCAAATTAAAACAAATTATCACATTTTTATAAAGTTGAAAGAGGAAAGTTTATAGTTTAGAGAAATCATAAAGATGGTGAAAAATTGATTGCTCGGCGGTTGCCGAGCAATCAACTGATATTATGCATTATTAATTATTTGAGCACTTTCGTGGCGCGGACGGAGCCGTCGGAGAGTGTGGCGACGCGGATTACGACCTGGCCTGCCGACGGATTCGCGATGCGCTGGCCCTGCAGGGAGTAGTAGCCGACTGCCACTTCACGAGCAGTCGTGCCATCGGCTGCGATGACTTCAACGCCGTCGGGAGCGTTGAGA
>JAFZPB010000096.1 GCA_017552595.1 Muribaculaceae bacterium | reverse complement strand
ATGGGCCACGTCGACCACGGTAAAACGAAACTTCTTGACTACATCCGTAACGCCAACGTCGTGGCAGGTGAAGCGGGCGGTATCACCCAGCATATCGGTGCCTACAATGTCAAGTTGGAAGACGGCCGTCACATCACATTCCTCGATACCCCTGGTCACGAGGCGTTTACCGCCATGCGTGCCCGCGGTGCTAAGGTGACCGACATCTGTATCATCATCGTTTCTGCCGCAGAAAGCGTTATGCCCCAAACCGTTGAGGCTATCAACCACGCTTCGGCAGCCGGTGTGCCGATGGTGTTCGCAATCAACAAAATCGACCTTCCGCAAGCCAACCCCGACAAAATTAAAGAGGAACTCGCCAATATGAACTACCTCGTTGAGGATTGGGGCGGCAAATATCAGTCGCAGGACATCTCCGCAAAGGCTGGTATCGGCGTTGAGGAACTTCTCGAAAAAGTGCTTCTCGAAGCCGAGTTGCTCGAACTAAAGGCTAATCCCAACCGCAAGGCCGTCGGTTCGATTATCGAATCGTCGCTCGACAAAGGCCGTGGCTATATCACCACCGTGCTTGTCCAGAACGGTACCCTCCGCGTGGGCGACATCATCCTCGCCGGAACTTATTTCGGTCGTATTAAGGCTATGTTCAACGAACGTAACCAGCGCATCACCGAAGCCGGTCCGTCGGAACCCGCTTTGATTCTCGGTCTGAACGGCGCTCCTACCGCAGGTGACACTCTCAACGTGATGGACACCGAACAGGAAGCCCGCGAAATCGCCACCAAGCGTATCCAACTCCAACGCGAACAGGCCACTAAGACCACTCGCCACCGCACGCTTGAAGATATCGTCGAACTTAAGAGCCGTGGTGAATTCCATGAACTCAATATCATCGTCAAAGGTGACGTGGACGGTTCGATTGAGGCCATTCAGGACTCGCTTATCAAACTTTCGACACCCGAAGTTCAAGTCAATGTCATCCACAAGGCCGTCGGTCAGATTTCAGAATCCGACGTCTCGTTGGCTGCCGCTTCCGATGCCATCATCATCGGCTTCCAAGTGCGCCCGTCGTTGGCTGCACGCAAGGCCGCTGAACATGACGGCGTCCAAATCCGCCTCTATTCGGTAATCTATCAGGCCATCGAGGAGGTCAAGGACGCTATGGAAGGTATGCTCGCCCCCGAAATGAAGGACGAGGTGCTCGGAACAGCCGAAGTACTTCAGACGTTCCACATTACAAGGGTTGGCACGATTGCCGGCGCGATTGTCCGCGAAGGCAAAATCAAACGCTCGGCGAAAGTGCGTGTAATCCGCGATGGTATCGTCATCCACACCGGCGACCTCGGTTCGCTCAAGCGTATGAAGGACGATGTCAAGGAGGTCTCCTCAGGCTATGAATGCGGCTTGAATCTCGCCGCGTTCAACGATGTCCAAGTGGGCGACATAATCGAAGCCTTCGAAACCCTCGAAGTCAAAAAACATTTGCAATAAGCAATATTCAACTAGGCATCGAAAACTTCAAGCCGACAGATAATTAAATCATGCGACTTGAAGTTTTGGTTGCAAAGATGAGCGTATATACATAACCAATTGTTTTACTCCAAAGGCTGTTTTCCGCATAGCGTTGATTGGTAATTATGGCCAGCACCCTTGAGAACAACAAACGGATTGCCAAGAACACCCTGTACCTTTACGCCAGGATGCTCGTCATCATGTTTGTGTCGCTCTACACGAGCCGCATTGTCTTGAAGGCGTTGGGTGTCAATGATTTCGGCACGTATAATGTGGTGGGTGGCGTTGTCGCCATGATGGGGCTTTTGAGAGGCGCAATGTCGGCCGCTACGACGCGTTACATTACGTTTGAAATAGGGCGTAACGATGAGGCGCAACTGAAGAAAACATTCTCTGTAAGCATAATGATTTATGCTTCAATTTGCACATTGTTCTTGCTTATTGCAGAGACTGTTGGCTTATGGTTTGTAAACACTTACTTGAATATCCCCGAGGGGCGTGAAGTTGCGGCAAACTGGGTGTATCAATTCACGATTTTCTCCGTGATTTTCGAAATGATGGCTCAGCCCTACAATTCGCTCATCATCTCTCACGAGAAGATGTCGGTATATTCTTATGTCAGCATCCTCGAGGTGTTGCTCAAGTTGTTGATTGCTTATGCCTTGATTTATTCTCCGTTCGACAATCTAATCATATATGGATTTTTGATGATGTGTTCGTCGATTATCATTCAGATGATTTATGCCATTTATTGTCGGCGGAAGTTTCCCGAGAGCAAATTCAAGATTTACAAGGACAAGAAATTGTTCTTTGAGATGCTGTCATATTCGTGGTGGAATCTTTTCGGTTCCGCTTCCGCACTTGTAAAAGGCCAGGGCCTTAACATCCTGCTCAACGTTTTCTTCACCCCGGCGGTAAACGCTGCCCGTGGCATCGCTTTTCAAATAAACAACGCCATATCCCAATTTAGCCACAACTTTTATACAGCCGTACGACCGCAGATTACGAAATACTATGCGCAGGACGATTTGAATAATATGTTCAAACTCGTTTTTCGTAGCAGTAAGTTGTCGTTTTATCTGAATCTGATGTTCGGCGTTCCGCTGATTATCGAAACGCCGCAAATCATCGACCTGTGGCTGGGACAAGTGCCCGATTATGTGGTGATTTTCACCCGTCTTATAATTTTGATATCGTTGGTAGATGCAATGGCTCATCCTTTGATGACATCAATTCATTCAACAGGCCATGTCGCGCTATATCAGTCGGTCGTTGGCACTCTTAACATTCTGAATTTGCCCGTTTCATACGTATTCTTGAAGTTGGGCTATTCGCCAGTGTCGGTGTTCTACGTTTCGCTCGTTATCACCACGTTAAGTCTGTTTGTCAGGCTTGCCATCGTTAAACGTTACATTCCGACATTCCCCACAATCAAATACACCTTCCAAGTGTTCGGCGTTTGTTTGTTGGTGGGAATAGTCATGTCGATTCTACCCGCGCTAATCCACATTTACGTCCCGTCATCTCTATGGTGTGTTTTGATTGTCTTTGTGGCAAGTGTGGTCTCGGAGATTGTTACTGTCTTTTTCATGGGATTGAAGCGAGATGAACGCGGTTTTGTTGTGGATACGTTTAAAAAGAAATTTCTGAAGAAATGAAGATAGTAGTCGTCACAGTATATAACTCCCACAATAGCGGCAGTTTTCTTCAAGCCTATTGCACGATGCGCGTTTTGCAGTCGATGGGCCATGACGTGGCGTTTCTGCTACGTCCCATAGAAGGTTCGTCCCACGACCGTAAAGAGGTGGCAAAGACGTTTTTCCGAAATTTGACAAGACTCAAATTCCGTCGCGCTTTCAATTCTTGGCGCATGTGGCGAGTTTATGAGGCTTTACAACGTCCTCTTCAGATTGTGTCGGTGGATTCCGATTTCTACAAAGAGGCCGATTGTGTCGTTATCGGAAGTGACACGCTTTGGAATTTTTCGTCGAATTATTTCTCGCGAAACGCTTCGATGTATCTTGGCGATGAATTTGTCGGCAAACGTGTCATCACTTACGCCACGTCGGCCGCCAATACACCCTCGGAGCGATTCGCTTCGGTGGTGGAACGATTTGGCGGACTTGACAATGTGGCCACGATTCTTGTCCGAGACAGTCACACACGACAACTTGTGGCTGATGCCACCGGTCGTGACGCCAATGTCGTTGCCGACCCGACGTTGATTGCCAGCCAAGAGATGCTCGACAAGTTCAAGTCCGTGATAAAATGCCGCCGACCATATCTTCTGCTTTATTTCTTCGGCAAAATGCCACAGAATCTGCAGGAAAAAATCCAGCGATATGCCGCCGATAATTGCCTTGAAATCGTTTCGATGCCATCAGTCCGCCAGTGGTGCAATTATTCGATTATGTCGTCGCCCCAGAATATGATTTCCTATTTTGCTTCGGCGGCTGCCGTTGTCACCAACACTTTCCACGGTACGGCGTTTTCGCTTATTTATGGAAAACCGTTCGCCGTTTATGACGAAGGGAAAAACAAAGTGGCGGATTTGCTTGCGACATATGGTGAAAGCGACCGGCTTTTCGCTGCAACGTCGAATATCGACGACATCCTTTCACGAGAGAACGCTGTCGTATCATCTGGCCGCTTCGATGCAGTCCGTAACCAGTCATTAAATTCACTAATAGCCGCGTTGAAAAATGAAACTGATTAAGAAATTGCGCTTTATGTTATCCTCCGCAAAGAAAGCGGGAATTATCTACAACCAATTCACCGACGATGATTTTGAGACTAACCGTCTTCTTGGTGAAATAATTCGTAACACCCATTCTATCGAGAAAGGTCTTTCGTTGGAAAATGTTCGTCTTGGCTTTGGATATGCGAAAATCAAAGATGCAGCATCGATTATAAAGGCTTTCGGCCGGTTGAACGGCACTATAGATGTCGAGCAAGTCAGAATGTTTGCCGACGCTCTTGGCGACTATATTGAATTTCACCGACGGAAAAATTACAACAGCGAACATTTTGAAGAAATAGTGAAAATTCACGAGGAAATATCCTCGGGAATAAGTGGCGCAGGCGGCTATGGAGGCACTATGAAAGTCGCGCGTCCTGCTTACTCGTCAGCCGAAATAGAGGCGGTAAGCCGAGTGATAAACGACCGTCATTCCGTTCGTGAGTTTGAAAAAACACCTGTGTCAGAAACCGACCTCCGCGCGGCAATTTCATTGGCCATGCGTTGCCCGAGCGCTTGCAATCGTCAATGCTATCGTGTGACAATCATTGAAAAATCCGAACTCGATCTGCTCGACGGATGGCTCGAGGGAGTAGGGGGCTTTGCCGACGAACTTGATAAAATGTTGCTTATTACGGGCCGAATCTCCGACT
>JAFZPB010000095.1 GCA_017552595.1 Muribaculaceae bacterium | reverse complement strand
ATAGAACGGAAGTTTCCTAAACTTTTGATATGGGTTCGATTCCCGTCCGGAGTACAAATTTTCAATTATTTACCATAAATCAACCATCTGTTTATGAAGTTTTTACACACCAGTGACTGGCATTTAGGCCAGCAACTTTACGGCTACGACCGCACGGAAGAACACGATGCCATGCTTCGCCAAATCATCGAAATCGTTAAAGAGAACGAGCCCGACGCCCTGCTCATTTCGGGCGACATCTACCACTCGACAACCCCCAGCAAGGAAGTGCAGCAATGGTTTGTCAACGCATTGATGCAACTCCATAACGCTTATGCCGAGATGAAAATTTTTGTCACTGCGGGAAATCATGACAGCCAAAAACTCCACGAAATTTTCAAATCGCCATGGGAGACATTAAACATTCATGAAATCGGATATATCGATAAAGAGGACCCCGAGAAAAATATAATAGAATTGCCGGGCAAAGGCATCGTGGCGGCACTCCCATATTGCTACGAACGAAATCTCCCCGACGATTATTATCGTAAAGTTGTCGAAGCGACAAATCAAATCAACAACTCGCAAGGGCTTCCTGTGGTTGTTATGGCTCACACATCGGTGAGAGGCAGTCAATTCGAAGGCCATGACAATTCGAGCATTGACAATATCGGTGGCATCGAATGTGTTGGTTTAGAGGAATTTGGCGAGGGCTACGATTATGTGGCTCTCGGTCATATCCACAAGCCGCAGTGGGTGCATGGCGGAGACGGCCGTGTGCGTTATTGCGGTTCGCCCGTCGCCGTCAGTTTCGACGAGAAATTCTCGCATTCCGTCAGTTTGGTGGAAATCGGAAAGCACGGAGAGAAGCCTAGCGTGAAAGTAATCGAAATTGAGAATCCTCACCCGCTTGTGTCGCTTCCTGCAGATGGCACCAAATCATTCGACGAAGCCATTCAGCTTCTGAAGGATTTTCCTTCCGACAATCCCGCATATATTCGGCTCAACGTAGAACTGACCGATGCCCTTCCGGCGCTTGCCAACGAAACCGCCAGCAAGGCAGCGGAAGGTAAACAATGCCGTTTCTGCTTAATCAATGCTGTGCGTCAGCAAACCTCCGATAACACCGCCAAGTCGATGACAATAGCAGAGTTTCAAAAGGCAACGCCAATCGAAATCGCCAAAAGATATGCCGACGACTCCGGCAAGGTGTTTGATGACGAACTGCAGAGTCTTTTCAATGAGGCTGTCCAAGCGTTAAATGAAGAAAAGCGAAATAATTAAGAATCCTTATACTTACGACTATGATACTTAAGAAACTTGTAATTCACAATCTCGCATCGATACCCGATGCCACTATTGATTTTGAAGCCGCTCCTTTGAGCAATAGCGACGTATATCTCATCTCCGGCGAAGTAGGTTCGGGAAAATCTACGATTCTCGACGCCATTTGCCTCGCCCTCTACGGCGACACTCCAAGATTTAAAAGAGCAAAAAACACATCAAAAGAAGATGTTGAAGAAGATGTAAAAGCCTATAGCCCAAAACAAATACTTCGTCGTGGCACAAACGAGTGCTATGCGCAACTAACATTTATCGGGAATAACGGGACCACTTATGAGGCCAAATGGGGTGCGTCACGTCCACGGACAAAGTTAAGCGACTACCATAAGTTGAATAACCTTGACACAGGTATTGAAATAAGTAAAAAGACAGATGTCGCAGAAGAAATCGCCATTGCAGTAGGACTAGACTTCGACCAATTCTGTCGAACAACTATGCTCGCCCAAGGCGAATTTACCCGTTTCCTCGCCGGCAATGATAATGATAAAGCGGATATTCTTGAAAAAATCACCGATTCGGGCATTTTCGCTGAAATCGGGAAAAAGATTTTTGAAAATTTTCGTAAGAAGGAGGACAGTTACAAACAAATACGGAGAGACATCGATGCCATACCAGTTATGAGCGACGACGAACTCAACACGGCAAAAACTCAACTTGCCGAGTTGAGTGAAAAAGTCAAGACATTTGCTGCGAAGAAAAAGAAAGTCGAAGAAAAACGCAATTGGCTTGTTGACGACAAAGGAATCGCAGATAAAGTGGCGGAGGCGACGTTGAAACTTGCCGAAGCGCAAGCGAAAGCCGAAAGCGACTCCATAAAAGCAGCCGCGACGATTGTAGAAAGATGGGACAAAACAACCGACGCGAGAGCCCAACTCAAATCGGCAAAAGAAGCGGAAGTAGTCCGCAAAAACGCCGAGAAGACGGTTGAGGATTGTCGTAATAATTTCACTAAAATTCTTGCAGGCAAAAACACCCTTGACCGCCATATTGCCGACACTGAACGGCAAATCGCCGACCTTCATAAGCAAATCGAAGAGAAATCGGATTATAAAGAAGTTTATGACACTTCAGGCGCAATCATTCAACAAATTAGGCAGATAGTCAGTTTGCAAAAATCAATAGCCGACATCAAAAGCAAACAATCTGGCGCCGACACTAATGTCAAGAATTTGACGGCTAAATTTGAGGAAATGAATGCTGCAGTGAAAAATGCCGATGAGGCACGCACAAAGATTGAAGAAGAATTGACGAGGCTTAACGAGGCGGTGAAGAAAGCCGATTTGCCGTCGCTTCGCAATCAAAAAGATGCAATCGCAAAAGCCGAAAACGCACTGAAAGCACTTGAAGAGGCAAAAAGCAGATTAGACGAAGACAACAACATTCTAAAAGGCGCCAAGACGGCCATTGAGGAACTTGAAGCCAAGATGCCAGAAATGGACAAGGTTGTTGCTGACGCTCAATCATCACGCGACAAGGCAAAGTCGGTGTATGAAGGACTTAAAGACTCTGTAAATAAGGCGATAAAGGCCCTACGTAGCCAAATCAAAGTGGGCGACGAATGCCCGCTTTGTCGTCAGAAAATTACCACAGCGCTGCCAAACGAGGAAGAAATTGAAAGTATTGTTTCCGAAGCAAGACTTGCCTTTGAAAACGCCGATACCGCATTAGAAAAAGCCAACAACGAGAAAAACAAACTTTCAGCCGAGATTAAAGCGAAAAACGATGTGTTGGCTGGACAACGTGAGACAGTAAATAATTCTGCCTTGGCACTTGATGCAAAGAAAGCCGATGCTATTAAATTGACGCGTGCATGCGGAATTGAAATTTTCGACGACTTCAACCTCGCATTGACGGCAGATTTTTTAAGTAATGTCGCTGCCCGCCGTGAGGACATAGAGAAAAAAATCACCGATGCCGATGCAATTGAAAAGCAGGCAAAAGAACAACAAAACAAATACAAATCAGCAACTGACAACTTCGATGAGGCCACACGACATTTGATAGCGGTGGAAAACAAACTAAATGAAGCAAAAGCGGATAAGGAAAAACTTGCCGCAAAACTTGAAGAGAATAATAAAAATCTTGAAGATGGTTGTTCTTCCGTCGGTGAGTCGCTCGGCACTTTGATATGGCAACACGACTGGAAATCCGACAGCAACGGTTTCGTTACAGAACTTCAGTCAGCCACCGAAAACTATAGGAAACAAACGGAAAAGTTGACCGATAAACAGCGGGATATTGAATCCCTTAAAAATGAAAAAGCCGACGCAGAAACCGAAATCGCAAAAATTCTTGAAGCCAAATCCGAATGGGCTGCTATTTCAATGTCGATTGAAATCGAAGACCGCCAACTTGTTCAAAATGCAGTCCGTCTGCATTCCGCCCTCAAAACAGCGCTCAAAGAGCTTGAAACACAGACAAAAACCGAGGCGGAAGCCCGTAGTGCATTAAATGCTTTTGTCGAAAGCAACGAAGGCTACACCATCGAAATCCTTGAAGAATTGTCGGCAATCACCCCCTATGAGATAAACCGTCGACGCAATGTCATTGGCGAAGCAAAAGAATTGCTGTCAAAAGCCGATGCAGTTCTTAAGCAGTGGCTTGGCCAACAAAAAAACCATAACGAGAATCGGCCCGAATTGGCCGAAACCGACACTGTTGAGGCTCTTGGAGATGCGATGGACAATGTCTCTAAAGAAATAGAAAAGGCCAACCAAGAAATCGGCGCGGTAGATGAAAAACTTAAAGCCGACAGCAAGGTTCGTGAGCAAATTGAAGATAAGAAAAATCAGGCCGAAGAACTTCGACTTGAATTTGAAAAATGGAATAGGCTCAAAGAACTTTTCGGCGACTCCAATGGCGATAAATTCAAGAAAATCGCGCAAAGTTATATCCTTGCAAATCTTATCGAAGCGGCAAACCACCATATGCGCACACTCACCGACCGTTATCGGTTGGCCATAGTTCCAGGCAGTTTCATCATATATGTTGAGGATGGCTATCAGGGGTGGGCGCGCCGCTCGGCATCGACAATATCCGGTGGTGAAACATTCCTCGTTTCGCTCGCCCTTGCCCTCGCGTTAAGCGATATAGGCTCGCGCCTTAACGTCAACACCTTGTTTATTGACGAAGGCTTCGGAACACTCAGCGGCGAACCATTGATGAATGCTATCAACACCCTGCGCAACCTCCACAACACCACAGGCCGAAAGGTGGGAATAATCAGCCACGTCAAAGAACTTCAAGAGAGCATTCCCGTTCAAATCCAAGTGAACAAGCAAGGTCACGGCGAAAGTGAGATAAACATCGTCGGCTGACAAAAGTCGATTCGGGCATTTTGATGGGCGTTTCGCCTAAAAAACTGCTCGAAAACGGCTTAATAGAAAGAAAACGCGCCGAAATGTTTGGAGATTCAGGAAAAACCGCTAACTTTGCAGTCGCAATGGGGTATTAGCTCATCCGGCTAGAGCGCGACACTGGCAGTGTCGAGGTGAGCGGTTCGAGTCCGCTATACTCCACATTCTGAGAACAATGGACGATGTAAATCCGCATCGCCCATTGTTTTTACGTGGCAGAGAAAATTTTCAGGAAAAGTTGTTTTGCCGTGTAATTAGTGGTTTTTTTGGGAAAATTTCATTGTTAGATAAACTTTTCGTAAATTTGTCGGTCAAATTGACGAAATTGATATTTAAGACTTAACGAGTAAAACGTGATGACGAAAAAAATATTGATGACAATTGTGGCTGTGTTCGCTTCGGCGGCAATATGTTTTGCTGGTTCGCCGAAAATTTCTTTCCTTGAAAAAAGCCACGATTTTGGTACTATCAAGGAGGAAAAAGGCCCCGTTAAATACGAATTTGAGTTTACTAACACCGGCGACGCTCCGCTGATGATTATTTCGGCTAAGGGTTCGTGCGGCTGCACTGTTCCAACTTACTCGAAAAAGCCCATTCAACCTGGGAAAAAAGGCAAAATTAAAGTGACGTTCAGTCCGACGGGTCGCCCGGGCGAATTCCACAAAACGGTGAATGTCAAATTGAACACTCCTGAAAAATATACGCTGCTCCGCATTTCGGGAGTGGTGCTTCCTCGAAGCGAAAAGAAATGAGGCGATTGTTTTTCATAATGGCGGTTGTTACCGCCATTTTTGTCCGTGCTGAGGTGAAAATCGACTGGATAAACACCTCCGACGATTTTGGCCGTATTGCCGAGGACGGAGGGAAAGTCGACCTAATGTATCGCGGTGTTAATGTCGGTGACGAGCCCCTTGTCATCATTAATTCCAAATCATCGTGCGGCTGTACTCGTCCTTCTTATCCTCGCGGAGAAATAGCACCCGGTGACACGTTCTGTGTCACTGCCGCTTTCGACCCCGCTTTTCAAGTTGGGTTGGTGACAAAAAAAATCACACTTACAACAAATGCCGAGCCGAAATCACATTCTCTCACCGTAAAAGGCATTGTCTTGGCTCTGCCTTCGACTGTGGAAACTCGCTTTCCTGTCGGAATCGGCGACATGAGGTTGGAAAAAGCCTCCGTAAATTTTGGCGATGTCACTCGCGGCAAAACAAAAATGGTTTTCCTCGACGTTTACAACAACGGGACTGACACTATTAAACCCGCTTGGAGAAACCGTCCTGCGCATTTGTCGTTATCGTCGTCACCTCAAAGATTGGAACCGCTTGAAAAAGGTGTCATAGCGTTTTATGCTTCCGCTACGTCCGACGAACACTATGGATTGGTAACTGATTCGGTGACTATTGTCGCTGAATCTTCAAATTCCGCCGATACATTAAAAATACCCGTAACGGCTCATTTCGTAGAGTATTTCGGGGATATGACCGACCGTCAACTTGCCGACGCCCCGATTGCCCGTCTTTCGGATTCATTGATAAGTTGCGGCCAAATTCTGCCGAATGCAGAAGGCGTCGAACGCTCGTTCTCTGTCGAAAATCGCGGCAAATCGACTTTAATGATTCGTCGCATATATGCATCGTCGCCATATGTCAAAATTCGCCGCTACAAGGAAAAGGTCAAGTCGGGCAAATCCTCAAAAATAACATTTTGGATTGACCCCGATATGTATTCGCCCGATGCCCCTATAGTTGACGAAACAATCACCGTCGTCACTAACGACCCTCAGAATCCGGAACTTTCGGTGCGCGTGACGGCCGAATATTTCTAAACGTATGATTTCGTCAGTTGCCATAGTCCTTTTGATTCCGCTAATCGGCACCGTTGTCGGTTCGGCGTTCGTTTTTACGATGAAAAAGGAAATGAACGGTCGCGTTCGGAAAACGCTCCTCGGTTTCGCATCAGGTGTAATGGTGGCGGCCTCGGTATGGTCGCTGTTGATTCCGTCAATTGAAATGGGCGAGGGTAGCGGTGCTGTGGTTCCCGCGGTCGTCGGTTTTTTTCTCGGAATGGGATTCCTGCTTTTGATTGACGAAATTACGCCCCACCTTCACATAGACTCAAACAACCCCGAAGGTCGCCCATCGCGGTTGTCTCGCACGACAATGTTGGCTTTGGCCGTTACGATACACAACCTGCCCGAAGGAATGGCTGTGGGCGTTGTGCTTGCAGGGGCATTGCAGGGCAACGCCGATATCTCCCTGTCGGTTGCAATCGCCACGTCGATAGGTATTGCCATCCAAAATATCCCCGAAGGCGCCATTATTTCAATGCCCATGCGTTCGGAAGGCAATTCCCGAATGAAATCGTTTGTCATTGGCGGACTGAGCGGCGCTGTCGAGCCTATTGGCGGACTTGTTGTAGTCTTGCTTTCTTCGGTAATTCTGCCCGTATTGCCATATATGCTGTCGTTTGCCGCAGGCGCGATGCTATATGTCGTAGTCGAAGAATTGATACCAGAAGCGTCGGCGGGCCGTCACAGCAATCTGTCTACTATCGGTTTTGCTGTCGGTTTCGCTCTTATGATGATTCTCGACGTGTTGTTGGGTTAACTTTTCGGCTTTTGAAAAATAACAAGGCAAGGTTGGTTGAAATGTCGGCCTTTTTTAGTAACTTTGACACGATTTTTTCCATACCGCAAAAATATCAACTATTTCTTAAATGGAACATCCCGAAAACGACCAGCAATACACAGGCTTGACAGTTAATAGCGGCGTGTCACAACCGCCGAGTGTCAACCCGTATCTTCGTCACCGACGCAAGCCGATGCCCTCGGCAGCCGAACTTGTAGAAGGCATCCTCAAAGGCGACGTTACCCACCTTAGTCGTGCGGTAACGCTTGTAGAAAGCACATCGCCCGACCATCAGGCTGTGGCGCAGGAAGTCATTGAAAAATGTCTGCCCCATTCGGGCAACTCCCGTCGTATAGGCATTACCGGTGTGCCAGGTGCAGGCAAATCCACGTCTATCGACGTGTTCGGTCTCCATGTGCTTAAACGTGGCGGAAAACTTGCCGTGCTCGCCATCGACCCTTCCAGCGAACGCACGAAAGGAAGTATTCTTGGCGACAAAACGCGGATGGAAAAACTCTCGGTTCACCCCGACACATTCATTCGCCCCAGTCCCTCGGCAGGTTCTCTCGGTGGGGTGGCCCGCAAAACCCGCGAGACCATCGTGCTTTGCGAAGCCGCAGGATATAACAATATCTTTGTCGAGACTGTCGGTGTTGGACAGAGCGAAACTGCCGTTCATTCGATGGTGGACTTCTTCCTGCTTATCCAACTCGCCGGAACTGGCGACGAACTTCAGGGTATCAAACGCGGCATTATGGAAATGGCCGACGGCATCGTCATCAACAAAGCCGACGGCGACAACATCAACCGTGCCCAATTGGCTCAGGCGCAATTCCGCTCGGCACTTCACCTGTTCCCGCCCACCACTTCCGGTTGGATGCCAGAAGTATTGTGCTATTCAGGCTATTATGAAATAGGCATTACTGAAGTATGGGACATGATTGACCGCTATTTCGATTTTGTCACCTCCAACGGATATTTCGAGCATAAGCGCAATCAGCAGGCGCGTTATTGGATGTACGAGTCAATCAACGAGCAACTGAAGAACCATTTTTACCGCGACCCCGATGTCGAAGCCTTATTGGCCGACCGCGAACGCCTCGTCCTCGAAAACCGCCAAAGTTCGTTTATCGCCGCGCGTGACGTTCTCGACTTCTATTTCTCACGTCTAAAAAAATAGATTATATAATTTATATCAAAATCAAATCTTAAATTTAACCAACTAAGCATAATAAAAATGAAAAAATTCTGTGTTTCATTGGCTCTTGCGGCAATAAGTCTTATTGGCTATGCTCAAGTGGTGAATGTCGCTTCCGTAAAGAAGGTGATACTTCCACAGGGCACGGCTGTGGATAAGGCCGTGGTGAGCCCCGCTGGAAACTACGTCGTAGTTTCCGACCTCAATGCCCGCGGCTTGAAAAAAATCGACCTTACGACGGGCAAATCAACAGTTCTTTCAAAAACCGCGTCAAACTACGATGTGCGCATCTCAGCCGACGGTAGCCAAGTGATGTTCCGCGAATACTCGGTTGACCAAGACCGCCTTCGTTGGGCGACGCTTAAGACTGTCAATACTTCCACGCTGAAGGAACAAACGCTTGTTGCGAAGTCGCGCGACATCCAGGGCACGGCTTTCAACGGCAACACTGCCGCCATTGTCAACAAGGGCAAATTCATCAAGAAGCCCCTCGGCGCTAAAGCCGACGCTCCCGCCCCTGTCGCATCAATCGACCACGGTGCACTGAAGTTGACCGTCAACGGCGTAACTCGCAATCTCTCGCCGCAAGGCACCGCAGGCCAATCCTACATATGGCCGTCGGTCAGCCCCAACGGCAAGCAAGTGCTCTACTATCTCGTTGGCGAAGGCTGCTTTGTATGTGACCTCAACGGTAAAAACGTCAAACGCCTCGGCGCTCTCAGCGCTCCTCGCTGGATTGACGATTCGACAATCGTCGGCATGCGTGACGAGGACAACGGCGTGTATATCACCCGTTCGGTTGTTATCGCAAAGAATATTGAAAATCTCCGCGAGCAGCAGATTTCCTCATCGTCGATTATTGCCCTCTATCCCTCGGCGTCGAAGAAAAACATAGTTTTCTCCACCGATAAGGGCGAACTTTATTTAGTAACTCTTAAATAAGCCGCAATTATGAAAAAGATAATCATTACACTTTTTGCGGCACTTATTTCAGTTGCCGCCCTCAATGCTAAATCGGCAAGCCAACTCCGAGTTTACATCAATCCTGGCCATGGTTCTTATGGTTCAAACGACCGTCCGAATGCTCTTGTCAATAAGGCGTCAATGGACACCACCGGTTTCTTCGAATCGAACACAAACCTTCGCAAGGGTTTCGGTGTGCTCGAAAAACTAATCAAGTATGGTCTGACTTTTGACCGCACTAAAAACCAAACTGCCACACCACTGCCCAAACGCGGTGCCGCACGCGATTTCACTAACAACATTGTAATGTCGCATGTAAAATGCGGCGGTACGGCTGCAGGCGAAGAGGTCACAAACACTACCGGCTTCAATCAGTCACTGTCATCTATATGTGCTGAAGTCGATGCCAATAATATAGATTTGTTTATTTCTATTCACTCCAATGCAGCCACAGAAGGAACAAACACGAACTATCCTCTTGTTCTTTATCGTGGATACACGAATCAAGAAGAAGTGAGCGGCTCAAAAGCCTTTGCTCAAAGTATTTGGGGTTATGCTTATGCCAATCCACATATGGTGTGGACCAGTTATTCGGCAACGAATATGAATGTCCAAGGGGACAAAACATTTTATCAGAATAATGCGTCAATAAGCCAATTGGGCGTTCTCAAACACAACTCGACCGGTTTTCTCGTTGAGGGCTATTTCCACACATATCAGCCCGCACGACACCGTGCAATGAACTGGGATGCTGACTATATCGAAGGATATGCCTATGCCCGCGGCATTGCCGACTACGCAGGCCTTACCAAAGAATCCAAAGGCGAAATCTACGGCATAGTGCGCAGCCAAACTGAAACATTCACCCACACTTATTACAAACCTAATGGTGCGTCTGACGACGTTTATCTTCCACTTAACGGATGCAACGTAACTCTGAAAAAATCGTCGGGTGAGACTGTTGCGACCTACACCACCGACAATTTCTACAACGGCGCCTATGTTTTCCAAAACCTCGAACCTGGCACGTATAGCATTACATACTCTAAATCGGGCTATGATGCAAGCGGTGTGACAACAACTGCCACCGTTACAGCCGACAATACAACCTATGTGTCGGCTAAACTTCCGCAACAAGGAGTAACCCCCGAACCTACGCCATCAACCATCAACTATCCCGACCCCGCAGGTGATGCTGGCATTACGGCTCCGAGTTCGTTTGAATTCCAACAAGATTACGTCGACACGGAGATGCTCGATGGCGATGGAAATGCGCTCTTAACGGGCAAAACTATCCGCCGCGTGCTCGTTTGGAAGAATATAGTATATATTCTCGCTCACGATAGTAGCGGCAACCCCTATCTGTATGAATGGAACCATAACACCAATAAGTTCAATCGTAAATGCTCGACGAGCGGCACATCAGGAGCAACTTACGCGCTCTCTGACATCGCACTGACCGCCGACGGCGTGCTTGTAGGTATTAACAAGGCGACTGTGGCCCTCAATGGATCTAAAGTGTTCTTTGTCTATAAGTGGACTAATACCAGCAATGGTTATGCTAACGGCAGCGCCCCGACACAATGGTACTCAACTAATTTGATGGGGAACTGGTCGAACGGTATTGCCGCAGAAGCATTGACTTATTCAGGTTCATCACAAAGCGGATTTATTCTCTATTCGGGAACTTCTACCGCTTCCACAGGCGGCACACGAATAGTTAAAGCAATTGTCAACAATGGCACTGTTGCCGATGGTCTTTACTTCCTCGACAATACCGCTTCCCCTGCGGTCACTACGGCAAATATCGGCACGACATTCAATCTTAACCTTTCTCCTTTAGACGAAAGCCGTTATATAATTGACGGAACGAGCATCCTTCCGCGTGAATATACAACAGGAACCGCTAACCGTGACGTCCCGACTTATATTGGAGAGTTCAAATCGGGCATTGTCAATGCCTCAGTCGTAAACTATGGAATGTTTAAATACGGCGGCAACGTCTATGCGGTAGTTCCTACCGCTACCGGTCCGAAGATGGCAAATATCTCGTCGGGTATCAAAAATGCGTCGGTTGTATCGACGACGAACACGACAATCGCTTCCGGTTCGGGTGACCTCGCCGCAGTAGGTCGCACATACGTTGATTCCACCACGGGTCAAGGTGTTGTCCAACTTATCTACATCCGCGGCAACAAGATTTCGAAGTTCTCGACTCCGATTGTTCAGCCGGTAGAGCCCGACAAGGTTTACCTCCTTGGGAACTACGAAGGTCAGGCATTCTTGCCCAACAACGGCGTTGAAATGACCTACGACTCCAATGCCAACACTTACACTCTCGAAGGCTACTTCGACGTTAACGACGGTACCAACAAGGCCTACTTCTCGTTCTCCAACGCTCTTGGGGCGAATGAAAGCGACTGGAGCAGTATCGCATCGTCGCGCTTCGGAGCCGTCAGCGAAGGCAACTTCGTGTTCACCGAAAATTCCCAGTACTTCAACCAAGAATTGGCACTTACCCGCAACAACGGTCAGACCTACGAAATGCCCGCAGGAAATTACCGTATCACCGTCAAATACGGCGATGGCCAGAACGATATGAAAGTGGTTGTCGCTCCGGTTGCCATCACCGTAGCCGACCCGGTATTCTCGCCCGCTCCTGGCACTTACAACCAAGTGGTGAACATTTCCATCACATCGCCGACCAATGGTGCCAAGATTTACATCACAACCAACGGTACCGACCCGACGATAAATTCATTTGAACTCACCAAAGAATTGACTCTCGACGTGTCGCGTACAGTTAAGGCTGTGGCCTATAAGAACGGCGTTTATTCCAATGTAGTTTCAGGTACATACACAATTGTTGACCAACCCGTCGTCGACCCGACCCAATTTGAATACACCAAGGTGATGGAAACGACAAACAATATTGTTGCTCAGGCTAACAGCCGATTCTCTACAGGTGTGAACGGATATGTCTATGTGCCCGACAGAAGTTCAAACACCATTTACCGATATGATATCAACGGCACTCGTTCAACGTTCAAGTCGGGTTTGACAGAAATAGGTCATGCCATTACGAGTGATGATGCTGGCAATATCTTGATTCAAAAAGGCTTTGCTACAGCGGCAAGTTCTCGTGAATGGTATATTATCGAACCCAACGGAACCACTCACGATTTGTCGTTAACAATGCCCGACGGAGTTACAGCCAGCACGGTTTCCGCTTCCGGTCGTATCATAGGTAATGTATTGTCAAGTCAGGGCGCTTATTGGACAATAATCCCCGGCACCAACACGAAGGCCGCCATCTTCAAGATTGCCAATGGCGCTCAAGTGTCGTCTGCTACAGTCGACCTCGGCTGGACCGCTGATAACACGGCTATTGGTCAACCCGTTTATACTTCAATTGCCGCAATAGACGCAGACCCGACGCATGCTTTCGCTTATCGTCTGCGTGGGAACAAGGCTATCACCACGAAGACCATAAACCGCACAACGTCCGACGGCTTCGATGTCTTCACTCTCGGCAATAAGACCTATGCCATAGAGCCGACAGGTTCGGGTGCTTACACCGACGCTTACGCAATTGTAGAACTTGGCTCAAGCGAAGCGCTTGCTGAACATCCTGAAACGCTTGCTACTGGCCAAGGCCAGAGATTCCAATCGCTTACCGCACGGCCCACTGAGGATGGCAACGCCGTCTATATCTATCAGAATGTCAGTGGCAACCTTGTAAGCATCTATCGTTTCGGAATGCCACCGACGGGAGTTGAAAAGGTAGGCAACGATAACAGTGAGGCCCAAGAAGTATCGGCTGTCTATTACAACCTGCAAGGCCAGCGGATGATAAATCCTGCGAAGGGTCAAGTCGTTATCCGCGTCGCGACACTTTCCGACGGTTCAATCCGCACAAAGAAAGTGGTTGTCCGCTAACAACAACTACCGACTTTGAAAAAATAAGGATGCGCTTTGCGTGTCCTTATTTTTTTGTTGGAAAAACAGTACGTTTTATTTGCAAATCTCAAAAAATATTGTAAATTTGCCAAATAATTGACAATAAACCAATGGAAGAACAAGAATCAAGAAAAACCAACGACGCAATCGCGGAGCGGATACGCTATATTATTCGCCTGTCGCGGATGAACCAAGCGAAATTCGCCGAGCGCATAGGCATCGACCCATCAAACCTTTCAAAACATCTTTCCGGCCGTTTGCCGATAAGCGACTCGTTAATCAATCGGATAGTAGTGGAAATGGGAGTGGCGAAGCCATGGCTCCGTGACGGTGCCGACGTACCATTTGCCAAACCTGCTTTGGCGAACGAAATAGTCGCCGACAACCCCATTGTAACCAACAATTTAGCCTTAACGGGTGTGCCCGTCTATGACATCGACGTGACCGCCGGCGCCACGGAATTGAGCCGAATGTTCACAGCCGACCGAATTGTGGGTGTGGTAGATTTGCCGCAGTTGAGTCGCGACAGCCGCATTGTGCGCGTCAGCGGCGATTCTATGGAGCCGACAATCCATAATGGTGGCTATATTGCCGTGCGGCGCTTGACTCAGCGCCAGACGATTTTCTGGGGACAAATTTACGTTGTCGTTCTTGAGGACTTCCGTATGGTAAAATACCTACGTCGTCACGCCGATGACAATAAGGTGGTGCTTCATAGCGCCAACCCCGCCTACGACGATATGGATATTGACCGTGACGATATTCTCGACCTCTACATCGTCGAAAATATCCTTAACTTTGAAATCCGCTGCTAAACCGGATGATATAGAACAAATTTTTTAACGAATCAAACAACAACAAAAATATAACAACAATGAAAAGAAAGATTCTATTGACAATCGCTGTGGCTGCAACGATGGCAGCGGCAAATGCAGGCGAAGGACGTCTTTTGCGCTTCCCTGCGACCAATGGTAATGAAGTGGCATTCGCTTATGCCGGCGACATCTACAAGGTGTCGATTCGCGGCGGGCAAGCCCAAAGGCTAACGTCTCATGATGGCTATGAAATGTTCCCGCGCTTCTCGCCCGACGGTAGGAAAATAGCGTTTACAGGCCAGTACGACGGCAATACGGAAGTGTATCTTATGCCATCGACTGGTGGTCAGCCAGTGAGATTGACTTATACTGCAACTAATGGCCGTGACGATATCGCCGACCGTATGGGCCCGAACAATGTGGTGATGACATGGCGTCCCGACGGTAGCGGCATCATCTATCGTAACCGAATCAGCGACGGCTTTGACGGCCGACTTTGGGAAATATCGCCCGAAGGCGGTATGAGCAAAGAACTGCCCCTTCCCGAAGGTGGTTTTTGCTGCTATTCACCCGATGGAAAACAGTTTGCCTACAACCGCGTGTTCCGCGAATTCCGCACATGGAAGCATTATCGTGGCGGTATGGCCGACGACATCTGGATTTACGACCCAGCAACGAAGCAAACTCGCGATATCACCAACAATGTGGCGCAGGACATTTTCCCTATGTGGATTGGCAATGAAATTTTCTATGTCAGCGACCGCACTTTCCGAGCCAACTTGTTCGTCTATAACACCGCGACAGGCGCTACCGAGCAAGTGACAAATTTCGACGATTTTGATGTACGCTTCCCTTCGACTGACGGTAAAACAATCGTTTTTGAAAAGGGCGGTTATATCTACAAATTCGACCCGACAACTCGCAAGAGCGAGAAAATCACAATTTATCTCGACTCAGATAACCGTGCCGCCCGCACCGAACTCAAAGACCTTGAAAAGCGGATGACGGCCGCCTCGCTCGCCCCCGACGGTAGCCGTGTGACAGTGACTGCGCGTGGAGAAGTGTTCAATGTGCCTGTCGAAAAAGGCGTGACCTTCAACCTCACCCGTTCTTCGAATTCCAACGATCGCTCGGCTTCGTGGAGTCCCGACGGAAAATATATCGCCTATATCGGCGATGCCACCGGCGAATCGGAAATCTATCTCCAAGCGCTTGACGGTTCCGACCCCATTCAACTCACATCGAGCAATGATACTTATATCCGTAATTTCCAATGGAGTTGCGATTCAAAGACAATATATTATGCCGACCGCAAAAACCGTCTTGTGTCGGTAGATGTCGCTTCAAAGGCTAAGAAAACCCTCGTCGAAAACCCTGCAAATGAACTGTCAGATTTCGACATTAGCCACAACAACCGTTGGATTGCCTACACCAAAGCGGCTGACAACAACTACGGTATTGTCTATATCTACGACATCGCCTCCGGCAAAGAATACGCCGTGACCGACCGATGGTACGACTCAGGCCGCCCATCGTTCTCGCTCGACGATAAATATTTGCTGTTCGTTTCTTCCCGTGATTTCAACCCAACCTACGGCACGTTGGAATGGAACCACGTCTATAACAATATGGAAGGCATATATCTTGCCCTCCTTTCTGCCGACACTCCTTCGCCATTCCTTCCCAAAGATGCCGAAGTGAAAACCCCGTCGGCCGACAAGCCCGATGCTCCCGAAGGTGATAAACCGACAAAAGATGGTAAAGGCAAGCGTCCTGATGCAAAACCTGAAAAGGCTTCCGCAAAAATCGACTTTGAAGGCATCGGCGAACGTATAATCAAACTGCCCATTGCCCCCGGCCGCTATTTCGGTTTCTATTGTGACGGAAAGACCGTCTATTTCAACTCCCGCAAGGGTTTGACAACATTTAACCTCGAAACCCAAAAAGAAGATGTCGTGGCCGACGGAGCACGACTCTACGACATTACCCCCGACGGCAAAAAATTCGCCGTTTCAAGCAAAGGTTCTCTTTACGTTATCAACGCCCCGAAGGGGAAGGCAAATCTTTCCGACCCTGTCAGTCTGAGCGATATGTCAACGACTGTAGATTACGACAAAGAATGGGCGCAAATCTACGACGAGGCTTGGCGCGCTTTCCGCGACGGTTTCTATCTCGAAAACATGCACGGAGTTGATTGGAACGCGATGAAAGAAAAATATGCAGCATTGCTTCCCTATGTCAAATGTCGTCAAGACCTCTCTTATGTGATAGGCGGACTTATCGGAGAACTCGCATGCGGTCACGCTTATGTGGGCAACGGGCGCGACGCTGTCACAGCAAAGACTATTCCGATGGGATTGCTTGGCGCAAAACTCTCGCGCGACGAGAAATCGGGGTTCTATCGCATCGACAAGATTCTCCCTGGTGCTAACTATAGCGAAAATCTCCGTTCTCCGTTGACCGACGCTGGAATGAACATCAACGAGGGCGACTACATCGTGGCTATCAATGGTGTGCCCACATCTTCGACTACCAACATTTATTCGATGCTCGCCGGCAAGGCAGGGGTGCTCACCGAACTTTCAATCAACAAATCGGCTTCGGCTTTCGGCGCACGCAAGGTTGTGGTCAAACCTATCGCCGACGAATATCCGCTATATCACTACAATTGGGTGAAAGAGAATATCGCAAAGGTGGACAAAGCCACAGGAGGACGAGTTGGTTATATCTACATTCCCGATATGGGTCCTGAAGGTCTTAACGAATTCTCTCGCCTCTATTATGCCCAAATCGACAAAGAAGGTCTGATTATCGACGACCGTGCCAATGGCGGCGGCAATGTGTCTCCAATGATTATCGAACGACTGCTCCGCAAACCCTACCGACTGACGATGTACCGCAATAGCGACAAGAACGGCACTGAACCTGATGCTCTCGTTTGGGGACCGAAGGTGCTGCTTGTCAACAAGTATTCCGCTTCCGACGGTGACCTTTTCCCGTGGAGTTTCAAAGAAACTGGCATCGGTACAGTTATAGGCACTCGTTCGTGGGGCGGCATAATCGGCATTTCCGGTTCGTTGCCTTACGTCGACGGCACCGACATCCGCGTTCCGTTCTTTACCAACTACGACACCCGCGGAAATTGGATTGTCGAAAATCATGGCGTTGACCCCGATATCCTTATCGACAACGACCCTGCTCGCGAATATGCCGGTGAGGACCAGCAACTCGACAAGGCTATCGAAGTGATTCTTGAACAACTCAAGACTCGCAAACCTCTTCCCAAAACTCCCGCACCTCGCACTCTCCGTGACCTCGGAGTGGAAGAATAAAGATTATAGTTTTGAGATTTAAAGAAATCCTAAATCATTAATAGTAAATAATATGACCATTCTTTGGGCTGACGACGAAATAGACCTCCTGAAGCCGCACATGCTTTTCCTTAAAAGCAAAGGCTATGACGTGGTGACCGCCAACAACGGACGCGATGCGATTTCACTTGCCGAAAAACAACCATTCGACCTGATTATTCTTGACGAAAACATGCCGGGATTGACAGGCCTCGAAACGTTGTCGCAGATGAAACTCATAGCACCCACCACGCCCGTAATTATGATTACGAAGAGTGAGGAGGAAAATATTATGAATCAGGCGATTGGTAATAAAATTGCCGATTACCTCATTAAACCGGTAAACCCCAATCAGATTCTCCTCTCCATCAAGAAGAATCTCCATTCCGACCAACTTGTGGCCGACCGTGCTTCGACCGACTATCGACAGGAGTTCGGTAAAATCTCGATGCAAATCGACGAATGCCGCACATTTGCTGATTGGTGCGACCTTTACGGACGTATCGTCTATTGGGAACTCGAACTTTCCACGACCGAAACGAACATGGACGAGATGCTTCAGATGCAGAAAACCGACGCTAACGCCGCTTTCGCGAAATGGGTAAAACGTAACTACGACTCGTGGATGAACGGCAAGGACCGCCCAGTCATGAGCAACGACATTTTCAAAACAGCCGTGTTCCCTCTCCTTGACAAGGGCGAAAAAGTGTTTTTCATCCTTATCGACAATTTCCGTCTCGACCAGTGGCGCACGATTGCCCCGCAGGTCGCCGACATGTTCAATATCGATGAAAATCTCTACTGCTCGATTCTCCCCACCGCCACGCAATATGCCCGCAACGCTATTTTCTCAGGTCTTATGCCCGACAAAATAGCGAAAATGTTCCCCGGCTTGTGGGTTGACGAGGATGAGGAAGAAGGGAAAAACCTCAATGAGTCGCCGTTGATTGCCACCCAATTCGAGCGTTATCGCCGTCGCTGCCGCTTTTCATACAACAAAGTGAACGATTCAACGGCTTGCGACCGACTGATTCGCGACTTTGCCAACCTCGAAAACAACGACCTGAATGTGGTGGTTATGAACTTCATCGACATGATGTCGCACGCTCGTACGGAGTCGAAGATGATTCGCGAATTGGCATCAAATGATGCCGCCTATCGTTCGCTGACCGAATCGTGGTTCCGCCACTCGTCAACTATCGACCTCTTCCGCAAAATCGCAGAAAAGGGTTACAAACTTGTGCTGACAACCGACCACGGAACAATTCGCGTAAACAATCCTATAAAAATCGTGGGCGACAAAAACACGAACACAAACCTACGCTACAAAGTGGGTAAAAATCTTTCATATAACCCCAAGCAAGTGTTTGAAATCAAGCGTCCCGAACTCGCAGGGTTGCCTTCGCCAAACGTGTCGTCAACCTACGTTTTCGCCACTGAGCGCGACTTTTTCGCTTATCCGAACAATTATAACCATTATGTGCAGTACTACAACCGCACTTTCCAGCATGGGGGCATATCACTTGAAGAAATGATTGTGCCGTTAATCACATTGTCAGCAAAATGAAAATCCATATAAAATCTTTGGACGGAATCGACGTTGCGGCGCGGGAGTTTCTCGATGCGGTCGAAGGGAGAAAGGTCATAGCCTTCTATGGCGAAATGGGCGTGGGAAAAACCACTTTCATCAATGCCCTGTCACGCCAACTTGGCGTCACCGACGACGCCGTCAACTCTCCGTCGTTTTCTATCGTCAACGAGTACGAAACCGCCTCGGGCGACATCGTCTATCACTTCGACCTCTATCGTCTCGACTCCATCGACGAGGCACTCGCAATAGGCATTGAGGACTATTTCTATTCGGGTAGGCTTTGCCTTATCGAGTGGCCCGAGCGTATCGAGCCGCTGTTGCCCGACGATGCGCTGATAGTTCTGTTCACTCTCCTTGACGACGGCTCCCGCCAACTGACATTCAAGACTTGAGATGATTTTCTTTGAAAAGTTTTGGATATTGGAGGTTTATTTATAAATTTGTGTGTCAAAAAGTTACCTAATTCTCAATAAAATACCTTAGCCCATGAAGGATGTGAATTTCAAACCGGTTGAAAATGACGTGTTATTCGTTGATGCGCCATCTTACGACGACCTGATGCCACGAGGGTCGTTGGCGCGCATGGTAGATGAATTTGTCAACAGCGTGGTGCCGGAAGATGTCAAATCGGCATATTCGCGACAAGGGCAGAACGGCTATTCCCCCTATGGAATGCTCAAAGCGATTTTGTTTGCCTATGCCGTTAATGTGTATAGTTGCCGCGAGATTTACACCTTGCTCGGCCACGATCTGAGAGCCTCGTACTTTTTGGGCTATGCCCGCCCTGGCTATAACACAATCAACAGTTTCCGTGCTCGCAGATTAGGCAATGGCTATGTAAACGATATTTTCCGCCAGTTCGCAACGATGTTGCTCGACCGCGGACTCATCGACGTGGTGAAAGTGAATATCGGTCGAGGAGCCTCCCGCGAGAGCCGCCTGATGATAATGTGGCGCTCACGACCTCGTAAAATCGCACGCACAAAGAAAGAACGCAAAGCCAATGCCGACATCGCCAATCGCCTTGTCAAGCAAATCGCAGCAGCGGTAATGAATTAGTAATGTTGCATTGTTCTCCGAGACATTGTCTCGGAATACAATAAATGCCAAAGTGATTTCTAAAGAGAGAAATAAACGACAAATTTCTTGGGTAAGCAGTCATACTGAATTGTCGAAAACGATTTCCCAGTCGCGGCGTATGGTCGGCCATGACTATCGGTTGCCGGCAGTATATATGGTGACTATAAGTGTTGCAGGTAACAAACCTGCATTTGGTAAGATATGTGAGGCAGATGAAAGCCACAACACTCCTTGGATGTGTCCAAACGAATTAGGCGCTAAAGTGATAGGCCTTTGGAATAAGATTCCTGAGATTTACCCGCAAATCAATTCCCGATGTTTTCAACTTATGCCAAGTCATATACACGGCATTTTGCACGTTAGGGAGGCTATGCCGTTCCATTTGGGGCATGTAATCGCCCAATTCAAAGCGGCCTGTACCAAAGAATTGGCATTGTATTCCGAGACCCTGTCTCGGAATACTCTATGGGAAAAGGGCTTCAACGACCGTATTATTTTTGGCGATAGAAAATTGCAGAATTGGATAAACTATCTCTACGACAATCCGCGTCGATTATGGATAAGACAAAATAGTAGAGAATTGTTCATAATAAATAGAAATATTCATATAGGCGAAAACACCGTCAATATTATGGGAAATAAACTCCTTTTGGAATACCCGAACAAAATTCAGGTCAAGTGTTCGCGACGAATGAATGATGAAGAAATTGAGAACCTATGGCAACAAGTTGCAAAAGAGATGGGGGAAGGGAGTGTGTTCATTTCGCCATGCATTAGCAGGGGCGAGAAGGAGATAATGCGTCGTTTGTTTGCTGCTGAACAACCACAAATTGTAATTATGGAAAACGGATTTTCTCCAATGGTCAAACCACAAGGCCGCCAATTCGACGCTTGTGCCAAAGGCCGATTGCTTTTGGTCGCTCCGTGGGAGCATCATAATGAGCAACGCACAATAACCCGCCAACAATGTCTATTTCTCAACAAGTTGGCTTCAACGATTTGTGAATTATGAGAATTATTCGCTTGTGACTGCGAGTTTGCGGGAGGCTGAGGCGAATTTCTGCCCGTCGGTGGAAATTTCGGCGCGATATACGTAGATGCCTCGGTCGACTCGACGGCCCGACAACCCGACGAGGTCCCAAGTAATGGGTGCGGTACGGAATGAGTCGCTTGGCGTTGTCGTCGTGGTGCTCCAAACGAGTCGTCCGCCGATGTCATAAACCGAAATCGAAACGGTCAATACGGATTCGGGACGATTGTGTGTGATGTAGAAATTGGCGGTAGATGATGCAGGATTTGGAGCGACATATACGTCGGAAATTTGCGGAGTCAAACCTTCGACAACGAAGAAATCGATGTCGGCCGTAGTGGAGTTGCCAGAAGTGTCCCACACTTTCAGTGTAAGCGTATGGGCTCCGGCTTCGAGGTCGGATAGCGGATAGTAAACGATGCCGCCGTTGCGGTCAATGTCGGGAATGTAGAATTGAGCCACGTCGGTGTAGTATTTTGAATTATCAACGATTAGCGACATTTGGTGACCGATACCGGCGTTTGATAGGTTGATTCCCACATTGTCGTGGAAGGATGCTATTACCATCGGCGATTCGTTTACTTTGTCGCCCGACACGAATGTCTCCTGATTGAGCACGAGCAAGTCAATAACCGGCGCTTCGCGGTCGGGGTCGACGATTTCCTCAAAACCTGCCACACGGAATTGACGGTTGCAGCCAGAGGCTTCGTATTTTCCGTCGGAACTTGCGGCGTACATGTTCAACGCCGCGGGGCGATAGTTATCGGCGATTTCCGCAGGCATGGTGAATGAGAATTCGAAGCGTCCGTCCTTGACGATGTTGCGGCCCGTGTAGAGCATCTCGCCCTGTTGCTCGAAGATAATTGACACGCCGTCGTCACCGTTGCCCTTTGTCGTCACGGAGTGCTCGGCATCGTAAAGGGTGGTGGAGATTTCGCCGTTAAAGTCAGTGATTGGTTTCCCGTCGGGTGTATATACGCCGCCTTCCAACGTCACCTTCTGTTGGCCTTTCATCTCAGGAGGGTACTCGTCGTTGACCTCTTCGCCGTTGACTTTTTCAAGGCACACGACATTGTCGGGAAGAACAAGTCGAAGGGCGGGGTCGCCAATCATGATATAGCGTAGGCGGTTGGTGTCGCCTGCCGATGTTGAAGCGTAACGGTTTTTGGCGCGGCGAATCATTTCGCCTGCGGGGATAAACCGCCCTGTTTCGTCACGAGAGAGCATTTCTGCACCGAGGTAGTCGGTGAGCACGCCGTTGTTGCCGATATAGACAGGGCGTGTGGCTGAAATCATACCGATAACGCCGCCGTTGGGGTTAAGGCACATGATTTCGCCCGCTGTGAGGGCGTCGGCATCGCACTTGGCGAAGTCGCACGTCGCCGCATAAAGCATCGGCAACTTCTTGAGGTAGAGATTAGAGAACTCAGAGTAGGTGATAAGGTTTTCGTGAGTCCAACTGGTGGGGTTGGCGTGGCCTACGTAGTTCCACCACATGGTTCCCTCGTTGAGCAGACGGAATATGCGTTCTTTCGCTTTCGGATATGTGTTACCGACAAGTTCGTATTCGTCGGTGTAAACTTTGTTGATAAAGACACTGTTTGCATTCTCGCAGTAGCGCAGTCGGCGACACATATTTTCGGTTTGCCGCATATGCTGGCCGTTATCCTGGTCGTCGGCGATAAGAAGCATTTTGTTTTTCCATTCTCCCGACGGGGGATTTTTGATATACTTCTCTATTTTATCAACCATCGTCCGCGCCTCATTAGATGAGCGCACAACGAGGCGACCGATGGCTATTACAGATTTGTCTATTGCCATTCTGGAGCCGGAGTTGTCCTCAAGGAAAGTGAGGATGTCGTCGGTTGTAAATGAAGAGTTGTCGTCAAGGCCGTCGTCGGATTGCCACGTCGGCATAATCGGATATCCAAGGGCCCTCACTTGGGGCGTTTTCGCGCGGTTGTCGTATGAGCCGCGGCCCATGAGAAGCGCATAGCGGAAATTAGATTTGCCGCTTTGGCTTCGGTCGTAGAGCATCTTGAAATATTTGCGGATGCTGTTGATGTCGTTGATTCCCGACGCGAATTCGTTGGCGATTTGCTCGACGGTGACTACGCGAACCTTAAGGCTGTCGGGCGTGTTGGCGTGAATAGTCGCGAGACGTTGGGCCTGCGATTCCCATTCCGGATGGGTGACGATAACCATGTCGGGCACTTCGTCGGCATGGAGATTTTGGTTGGCGATGTTTTTGACGAAAACGGGAGAGGGGAGTGTTGCGTTTTCGTTCCATGCGGCATAGTAATGCCATTCGGTGTTCGGGGTGTCCCAAACAGCCTTGTCGCCCGAACGCGCTGCGTCAACTTCGTAGACCTTTATCGGGTCGGTTACATCCCAAATACGGGTAGAGGAATCGATGCCGCCGAGTTGGAGGCTTTTCGATTTCGAATGGAAGTTGAGCGCTCCGTCGGAGAGGCGCAAATTCCGGTTGTAGTTAATGTCGATATAGTCAAGGCGGGCAAGGTAAACAGTACCAGCCGAATTGTATTCGATTGTGAGGTCGAGATTGTCCGATTCGAGCGGGAATGATTTGCGGGTGGTTGTCGATGTGCCGAATACGGCTGCTGAAACGGCAGTCGGACCGATTCGGTCGGTGGCCTTATATTCGAGTTCTTTGCCGTTTGCCGTAAATTTCAGTATGGAGGCCTGGTTGTAGGTCTTAGCGACGAACTTGCACTCAAATTTCACGTTGTCGTCGGCACGGTCGCGGAGGGCAAATTTGAACGTTTGAGTAGGCGTAAGGCGGAAGTCCTCGCCGAGAAGAACGTGTCCCGTGCCGCCTGGCGAGGCAAGGTCCTCTTCGTGGTAGGCACGTTCGATGAATGTCGTTGAGGGTGTTTCGGAAGCCTCAGGAGTGCATGTTTTTTCAAGAGGAGGGAGAGTTTCGTCGGTGTCGGAGAGATAGTAATATCCGTAGTCGGAATAGGGATTCGAGCGGTGGTAGAAATACCCGGCCGAGATATAAGTCCATGTTTTCGGGCCGTAAGCGTAGAAGAAAATGCCGCGAGAAGTGGCTTCGGAGTGGATGAGCGGAAGGTCGTCGGTAAACGATTTCAAAGCATCGGGAATGCGTTGGCCGCCATAGCCGTAAACGCGTACTTTCGACGGGTCGGAGAATCCCCACGATTGGAGGTCGGCAGTAGTAATGAGGTGCATACCGGTTTGCTCAACCTTGATTTTTACCCATTTGCCCGATGCGAGTCGGGAGTTGTCGGCATAGGTTGACAAGTCGAAAGCCGAGGCTGCCAATGACGAAAAGACGACAACTGCCGATATCATCGACATCCGTAAGACGAGAGAAATATGTTGTATCAACGATTTCATATTTTGGTAAAATCCGTTCTTTAATAACGAAAAACTACTGCTTATTATTGCGTTGTGCCGTTGTTTTGGCGAGCCATGCGTCCCAAGCGGCGCGGTCGCCGTAGAATGTGTCGAGGTCGATAAATCCCGAAGCGCCGTCAACCGAGCCTAAATGGCTGTATTGCCAGAACAACGGTTTGACGCGGTTGTCGTCGATTGGCGGGTTTCTGAATGAGCACAGCCACAGCGGACAGTGTTCAAGTCGGTCGCGGTAGAAGCGGAAATATCCTTTGAGATTAGTGTAGATAATCACTTCGTAGCCGTGTCCTTTAAGATAATTGATGAGAGCGTTAAGACGTTCGACGATTTGCGTCGTCGGCAATTCGGAACGATTGGTCCACTCTTCGACGTCAATGGCCACCGGTAGGTCGAGTTTTTTCCCGCGTATGGAATGCAGAATGTTCAGTGCCTGCATTTCACCGTCGGTTTCGAAACGGAAAAAGTGATAGACACCCACTTTCAGGTTGGCTTTCGTGGCGAGCCGGTAGTTGCGGTTGAAATTCACGTCTTTATATGAGCCGCCTTCGGTAGATTTGATATAGACAAATTCCACACCGTCGTCGACGAGGCGGGCGAAATCGATGTCGTGGTTGTGGGAGGACACATCAACGCCCTTAATTGGAAATTTTTCCTTGTCAATCGACACTTGCGGTATTCCACCTGAGCGGAAATAATAGTAGACATAAGCGGCGCCGGCAGCCAAAAGCACCAGTGCCAAAATCGACCAAAGAAATATTTTAACGGGGCGTCGCATTTATTCTCCGATGTTGCCTGACAATCTACAGGAGACGTCGGGAATAGTAGTAAAGACGTTGTGAATGCAGGCCGTTGAGAGCCTGGACTATAATCGCTTCAACATCGTTTGACTTGTAGAGTACGGCGATGTTGTCGGGGAGAAGGGGCTCGAGAATTTTCCACGCTTCGTGGTTGAAAGCGGTTTCAAGCCATATCCTTGCTTTTTCGGTTGGAAACAGCGGCGACGCCAAAAGAAGCGAGAGTGTGGAGAAAAGGCGGCGTGAAAGACCATCGGCGATGGCGCGGCAATTGTCCTCGGTGGCTATGCCATGCTCTTTTAGCATATAAAGAGCGGCGAGCGAGGCGTCGCAATAACGAGAGTAATCGCCCTTGATTGCACGTGCCGACATTTTTCGGTCGCGTAAAGTTGCCACTTGTCCCGCTTTGTCTGTTTTTATGTCGCGTCGGTCGGTGGAAAGAATTACTGCCATGTTGAAATTCAAGCAGTCTTTTTTGAAATCTTTTTCCTCTTCGGTTTCGTCATTCTTTGCTGATAGCCGTTTCACCAAGGTTTCGCCGACAGTGGTGCGTCGGTATAAGATATTTTCTGTGCCGTAAAGAAGGTCGAGGCGTCTAAGCAGACATTGTAGGACCGACATATCGTCGTCAGACGCCTGTGGCTCGGAAAGAGGAAGTGAGAGAAGTCGCGACCTTCGGCGGAAATCGCCTATCACGATGTCGGCAATGCCGTTTTCATCGGTTTCGTCTTCATTGTCGGGTATAGAAAGCAACGTTTTCACACCATTATTTCGGGTTATGAAATGGGTGGTAGTCAGCAGTACTTTTTCGGAAATAGACTGTCGCAGGCCCGCAAGGCGACATTCGTCAAGCGACACCGGTTCGTCGAAAGTCACAAGATGAACTCGCGGGTTGATGGCTCTGACTGATTTTACGATTTCGACGGTGTTGTCGGTCGATGCGTTATCGACCACAACTACCTCTAAATTGTCGGCCATCGTCAAGTGTAGTGCCTTATTTATTGCCTTAAGAATACGGCGTCGGCTGTTTCGGGCATATATAACAACTCCGACGTTGATTCGTTCGTTCAATGATGGCGGCGCGAATTTGTTCGACCAAAGTCGGCGGTATATTGGGTCGCGGAGCATCCGAAGGATAATCTTGTCGTGGCCGCAGAGTTTGTGATTCCGTGCTTCGGCTTTTAATCGTTTCGCTTCTCCGCCGCCGTTGAATTTCAGCCGAGGCAGAATTATTCCAGTATAGAATTGGCGTAGGCGGAAGAGATAGAACCCTTGGCTCAAGGGTTCCACTGTGTCGAATAAGTGGTGGAGTCGGTCAAAAAAACTCTCCCACGCCTCGGCGGTCATTTCTATGGTGCTACGCTTCTCGTCGGCATAATCGTCGTGGTATTCGTAAACGTAGATTGAGTTGTCCACCACGACGCGCTGTGCCTTAATGCTCGCGCGGAGAAGAATAATTCGGTCTTCGCAGGGAGTGACGGCTTTCGATGTGAGCCACGAACCCAAGTCGATGAGCGAGCGACGCAGAAGCAGGCCGGAAATCTTGTCGGAAACGACGCTACGGAGGAGAAGGTCGGCAAATTCCATGCCGGTGAGTGAGAGCGAAGTCTCACGGTTTAAAGCATGGACACCGGCGGAAGAATAGCATTTGGCGTTGCCAGCCACAATATCCACTTCGCCTTTGGCGCGTTCGAGCAGGAGTTGGAGGGAGTCGTTGGGAAGGGTGTCGTCGGCGTCCACAAACATCACCCAATTGCCTTTCGAAACTGCCACACCGGCCTTTCGTGCGGCCGAAACGCCGTGGTTTTCCGTGTGGATTACGCGTATTCGGCTGTCATTGCCGTTCAGTTTATCACAAAGTGCGCCGGAGCCGTCGGTAGAGCCGTCATCGACCAAAATCAGTTCAAAACCGCGGAATGATTGGGCGAGGACGCTTTCGACGCTACGCTCCACCGTGTCGCGCATATTGTATACTGGAATTATGACCGATATTTCTGGCATATAGACAGGCCCCTATTATTCTAACTTCACAAAAGTACACAAAATTTTCACATCATTCAAAATTTCGGGCATTAAAGTTGGTTAATAACATTGTGGTTAGGGAAAAATTTTATAAATTTGCGACATGAAAAAGTTAAATCGCACCATGACATTCATCGCCGCCGCTGCATTCTTGTCGGTGTTCGGCTCTTCGTGTAATCATTTGACCGATGAAGCCAAAGAAATAGTCGGCGACTATTATATCAACGAAATCAGCGACCGTACTCCGTTGATGGAACTAAACGACAATGGCAAAGCAATTT